>CALJDH010000242.1 GCA_938023895.1 uncultured Aliiroseovarius sp. | reverse complement strand
TGTCCGGCCACAGCGACGTGGTGCCCGTCACGGATCAGGATTGGTCTTCGGACCCGTTCGACTTGGTCGAACGTGACGGGCGTCTATACGGGCGCGGCACATGCGACATGAAAGGGTTCATCGCCGCGACACTGGCGATGGCGCCGCACTTCGCCCAAACCCCGCGCACATCGCCCATCCACTTTGCCTTCACCTATGACGAAGAAACCGGCTGTATCGGGGCGGGGCATCTGGCCCAGTCCTTGACCGAACGCGGGATACGCCCGTCCATGGCCCTTATCGGCGAACCAACCATGATGCGCATCATCGAAGGTCACAAAGGCTGCTTTGAGTACACGACGCGGTTTCAGGGCCTCGAAGGACACGGTTCGGCCCCCGATCTGGGTGTGAATGCGGTAGAGTATGCGGTGCGCTATGTGGCGCGACTGTTAGAGTTGCGCGAGCAGTTGAAGGGTATGGCCCCGAAGGATAGCCCCTTTGACCCGCCCTGGACGACGATGAACGTGGGCGCGCTTCATGGCGGCAGCGTCCACAATGTCATCGCCCCGAAAGCGCAGGTCGATTGGGAGATGCGGCCGGTCCAAGACGTTGACGCGCAGTTCGTAAAACACGCCATCACCACCTACTGCAATGAAACGCTTCTGCCCGCCATGCAGGCCGTTCATCCGGAGGCCTCGATCGAGACCGAGATCGTCGGCGAGGTCGCTGGCCTGATCCCCGTGGAAGGAAACGAAGCGAAGCGCATTCTGTCCGAACTGACCGGGGCCAATTCCGCAGATGTCGTCCCCTTCGGAACCGAAGCCGGGATTTTTCAGCAGCTTGGCATGGATGTGGTTGTTTGTGGACCGGGAAGTATCGAGCAGGCCCATAAAGCCGACGAATTCCTATCTGTAGACCAGCTGTCTAACTGTCTGGATTTGCTCGAGAAGATCGACCAGAACTTTGCGAATAAGGCGCAGGCCTGAGAGCGTTGCCCTTGGTCATTCGGTATCCGGCACTAGGACACCAACCAACAAAAAAGGGCGGCCGACTGGCCGCCCTTCTCTGTTCTGGTCCGGTTCGATTAATCCATCCACTCGAACGGGCGCGTGAATTCGCCAAGGCATTGCTTGACAGCGTCATAATCGACGTCACCCGTCGCTTGCAGACGCGCCACCAGACCGCGTTTCTTGTCATCCAACACCTCGGCCACATGGGCGGCGTGGCCTGCCTCGGCCAGCGCTTTGTCATAGATGCGGGTGATGGCAGATTTACGCAGGTCAGGTTTGAACACTTTGCCGACGGCCGTCTTGGGCAGCTCATCCAAAATCTCGATGTGCTTAGGCAAAGCAGCCTTCTCGTGAATATTCTCTTTGGCGAAGGCCATCAGTTCTTCTGAAGTCACCTGAGCGCCGCCAACCAGCTCGACATACGCGCAGGGCAGTTCGCCTGCGTAACTGTCGGGCTGACCAATGGCGCCGACCATGGCGACAGCTTCGTGCCCGGCCAGAACCTCTTCGATCTCGGCGGGGTCAATGTTGTGGCCACCACGGATGATCAGATCCTTGGCACGGCCGGTGATCCACAAATAGCCGTCTTCATCAAGACGTCCCAAATCGCCGGTTCGCAGATGCGTTTCCATAGCGAATAGCCCGTTATTCTTGGCCTCTTCGGTATAGGTCGCACCCGTGACCACGCCGGGGTTGGTCAGGCAAATCTCGCCCACCTCGTCCACGCCGTGTTCTTTCAACACGGTGCAAGCATCGTCGCAGGTCAGGATTTTGACGTCTGTATAGGGGAACGGCACACCGACCGACCCAACTTTTTTCGCACCCGTCGGTGGGTTGCAAGACACCAGACAGGTTGCCTCGGTCAGGCCATAGCCTTCGACAATGTTCACACCTGTTGCTTCGACGAAACGGTTATACAGTTCGATCGGCAAGGGGGCCGAGCCCGAGAACGCCGTTTTCAAGGTCGAGACATCCGCATCCACCGGGCGCTGCATCAACGCTGCAAAGGCCGTTGGAACCGAAATCATGAAGGTGACCTTGTAGCGCTCAATCAACTTCCAGAAATTGTCAAAGACGCCGTCACCGCGATAGCCAGCGGGCGTCGGATGTACGAAATGTGCACCGGACATCAGGCAGGCCATCCAGATCACATGGACCGCAAAGACGTGGAACAGCGGCAGCGGACAGATGATCACGTCTTTTTCGTCGAACAGAAGGTTCGCACCCAGCCAGCCGTTATAGACCATGCCGGAATACTTATGCTGCGCCACTTTCGGCGTGCCCGTGGTGCCACCCGTGTGGAAATACGCGGCCACGCGGTCATCGGTTTTGTCTTCGAAATCCAGCGTGGTGTTCTGGCGATTCATCTCGGCCACAAAATCCAGCACCTTGGCGCTGTGCTTCACCGGGTTCTTCGGACGCACCAGAGGGACGATCCAGCTTTTCGGCGGCTTGAGGTATTTGTTCAGGTCGATCTCAAGCACCGTCTTGACGTTCGGAGCCATCGCCACGGCCTCGTTCGCCAGCTGGGCGACCTCGGATTTCGGGAAAGCCTTCAGGGTCACCAAAACCTTGGCCCCGGTTTCCTTCAGGATCCCGGCCACCTGTTCGGCGTCCAACAGCGGGTTGATCGGGTTCACGATCCCAGCGATACCGCCGCCCATCAGGGTATAGATCGTCTCGTTCGAGTTGGGCAGCAGATAGGCCACCACGTCGTTTTCCCCGATACCCAGCGAGCGGAACAGGTT
>CALJDH010000241.1 GCA_938023895.1 uncultured Aliiroseovarius sp. | reverse complement strand
TCAAATTGGGCTTCGTCGATCTGGCCCGCATCCTTGCGCTGACGCAGCGCCTCGCGGATCAGTTCGTCGGTCAGAACCAGCTTGGCATCGGCCAGCCAGTCAAAATCGAGGCCAATGGTGACCTCTTCGCCCTGGTTCTCGATTTCGATCAGAACCTCGTTTCCATCTACGCCTGCAAGGTTGCCCTTGAAGCGCTTGCGCCCGTCGATCAGTTCAGACGTCTCGATCTTGGCAACATAGCCCGACCACGCGTCGAAATCCTTCAGACGGGTCAGTGGACGGTCGATACCGGGCGAGCCGACTTCAAGCGTATAGTTGTCCTCGATCGGGTCTTCGACATCCAAGATCGCGCTAATCGCGGTCGAGATCTGGGCGCAGTCATCAACTTCAATCCCGCCTTCCGGACGCTCGGCCATGATCTGCAATGTGGGCGTATTGCCGCCCATCAGACGCAGACGCACCAGTTCGAACCCCATGTCTTCAATCACGGGGCCGACAATTTCAGCCAGACGACGGTCAATCGCGGATTTCGCAACAAGGTTGCTCACACGTATCTCCAAAACAAAAAAACGGGCCAGCGGGCCCGTCGGATTTTCCGGTGGAGCTTTGGGGGTGGAGGCCAAAGCACCGCTGTTGAAAAGGGATATAGGGGAAAGTGTGTGAGTCTGCAAGCACAGATACCCGGATCGTCAATCCGGGCGATATCCGCTGTTTTGGGGCGGTCAGCGCGGCAGGTCTGTGGTGTGCCAAATCCCGTAGACTTCCCCGCGATACAGGATGACCTGTCGGGGTTCTGGGTCAAACGCCACGGCATTTTCGCGGGCCACGACCAGGCCATCGGATTGGGACGCGGCCCATGCCAGAATGTCGGCTTGGTCGTCGGGCAGATAGACGGGTGTGTCAAACCGCGCGAGGAAGTTGAATTCGGCATGATATTTGTCGCCGAAATAGGCGATCTGGTGACCGGGGCGACCCTCGAACGCGGCGATGAACGTATCCATGCGATACTGCGGCAAGGTCGGCGTTGTGCTGATCCCGACATTGACCACGGCGATCAAGGCCAGCGACCAGACCGTTGCTGCCTGCGCAGACCCCACAACCCAGCCCCCAAAGGCGACCAAGGCAAGGGCAACCAGCGCCAAGGCCAGCGTGCCGGGTGCGGTGGTAAATTCAACCGAGTCGACCACACCAAGACCCAGCAGAACCGCAAGCACCAACGCGCCGCCCGCGATCAGTGGCGCGGACCAATCCAGCGCGCGGCGCCACGTTACCCGGCCAAGTGCCGACGCGACGAGCAGGGCCAAGATCGGCATCTCGGGCACAAGGTAGTGCGCCTGTTTGCTGCCAATCAGGCTGAACAGAAGAAGCGCAGACAGGCCTGCCACAAGCAGGAAGCGGTCCCCCATCTCTCGGCCCGCGCCGCGCAGACCTTTCCAGAAGTTCAGGTTGAAGCCCCACGGGAACAGATAGACCGGCACCAGCATCAGGAAGAACCAGAAGGGCCGGGCGTGATCGAAGACATTGCTGACGCGGCCGGCGGATTGCTTCCACAGGATCTCGTGACGATAGGCGTCTCCACCCAGAATGATGGCGGGCAGCAGCCAGCACAGGATAATCGCCAAGCCAACCGCCAGTGCAATCCCCATACCCCGGAACAGCAGGCCGCCCTCTGGCCTGGCATTTTTGCTCCACAAGGGAAAGGCGATCAGAGCGGGGGCAATGTGGAACAGGATGACCGGCCCCTTGGCCAGCACGCCAACGCCAAGCGCGACACCTACCAAAAACCACGCCCGCAGTGTGCCCTGCCGCACCCCTTGCCAGATCCCGATCAGCCCGATCAGAGACGCCGTGGTCAGAAGGGCGTCAAACATCGTCAGGCTTGTATAGATGGTATAGGCAATCAGCGAGGGCAGAATGATCGCGGCTCGGATGGCAACATCTGTCCGATCCGGAAACAGATGGCGGCCCAAGCGATAGGTCAAATAGATGTTGAAGACAGCAAATGCTGGCGCAACAAGGCGCGCTGACAGTTCTTCGACTCCGGTAACAAACCACGCCAGATTGATCAGCCAAAACAGTAAAGGCGGTTTATGGCCGTAAAGCTCGCCATTCTTGGTCGGAACGAAGTAATCGCCCGACAGGTACATCTCCCATGCAACGGACACGTATCGCGTTTCGTCAATCGGAAAGAGCGGACGCAGGACCACCCCAAGGATAATGACCGCTACAAACAGAACGGCGACAGACGCGATACTGGCAAGTCTCATTAGGTCTTCTCGGTCATCGAGCTCGGCTTGGTGCGATAGATCAACATCAGGTTCCGCACATAGACAACTACGCCCATCGACTGACCCAGAATGAACACCACATCCTGGCGATAGATCGCATAGGACAGCAGCAGCAACCCGCCAACGATGGAAATCCACCAAAAGGCCACCGGCACATAAGAATGGCCTGCGCGTTCAGACGCAATCCACTGCACGATGAAGCGGGCCGAGAACGACAGCTGCGCGGTCAGGCCCAGCGCGACCCACCAGAACTCGGTCCAACCATCAATGGCCAGAAACTGAAAGATCGCGTCCTTCATTCGGTCGATCCACCCTGTGCAAAGACCTGCACATCACCGCGACGCACTTTCTTGCGTCGCCGGATCAGCCATGAAACGGCCATCAAATCCGAGATCCCCACAAGCGCGCGGTTCAGGTTGTTATACTTGGACTGTCCGGCTTC
>CALJDH010000240.1 GCA_938023895.1 uncultured Aliiroseovarius sp. | reverse complement strand
GCGCATGATCTCGTCATACGTCCCACGCATACGGATCAGGTTTCGAACCATGGCAGACAGCGTGCTTTCTTTCACATCAGTCGAATAGACATCGTCCGCGCCCGCTTGCAGTGCTGCAATGCGCGTGTGGTGGCTGTCCTTCTCGGCAAACAAGATGACCGGAATGGTGTGCAGGTTTGCGTCTTTCTTCAGGGCGATACAGATCGACAGGCTTTGACCAGATTGTCCACGGCCCAAAATGATCAGGTCAGGCTGCGCCCGCCGCGCCGTTTCCAGCACGTCGTCGATCCGCTCAACCTGAATCACGTCATATCCCGATACGGTGAACTTCACCTTTAGGACGATGCGATTGGTCGCAAGATCGTCTGCTATCAAGATCCTTCCGCTCATATGGCCGTTTCGCTAAATGTTGAATTGAGTTGGAGACATCCTGCGGTGGATTGGTTAAGAAATCCTTTCCAAATGAAAAGGAGTGTTAAGTTGACGTCGGATCAAGCGGAACGGATCGCGTTGAATATGCTGGCCTGGCTGGTGTCAAATGACGAACTCTTGCCGATTTTCATGGGGGCGACCGGGGCAGGGCAGGACACGTTGCGGGATCGCGCGGGCGATCCGGAGTTTCTTGCAGCGATGTTAGACTTTCTCATGATGGATGATCAATGGGTCATGCAAGCATGTGATGCGCAGGGGCTGGCCTATGATCAGGTTGCACAGGTCCGACACGCTCTGCCGGGCGGGTCACAAATGCACTGGACCTGATCGGCTGATCTGGGCAGTGTGGCGTTGAAACGCAGCTAGGAGCACCCATGATGATCAAGGCCCTTCTCTTTGACAAGGACGGCACGCTTTTCCAGTTCAAGGCAACGTGGGAGGCATGGGCGCATGCGGTGCTTCTTCGTCTGACAGGTGGTGATCGTGGGCGGGCCGCTGTGGTTGGGCGGGACATCGGGTTCGACATGGATACGCTGACATTCGCGCCTGACAGCGTTGTGATCGCCGGCACCCCGGCCGAGATCGTTTCGGCGCTGCAAAAGCACTTCGACATGTCAGCTGACGCGCTGGAAACCATTCTTAATGACGAAGCTGAAATTGCGCCTCAAGTCGAAGCAGTAGCATTGGTGCCCTTGATGGAAAACCTGCGTGCCCGAGGGTTGGCCCTTGGGGTAGCAACTAACGACGCCGAGCGTCCTGCGCGGCAGCACCTGGAAGGCGCAGGTGTGTCGCAGCTATTCGATTTCATATCGGGCTATGACAGCGGAAATGGTGTCAAACCCGACGCGGCCCCCTGTCTGGCATTCGCGCGGACAGTAGATGTGCGGTCGGAGCAAGTTGCAATGGTTGGGGACAGTCTTCACGATCTGAAAGCCGGACGCGCTGCCGGGATGCGCACCATTGGTGTGCTGACAGGGCTGGCAACCCAGAGAGAACTGTCGCCTTATGCGGATGTGGTACTGGATAACATCGGGCAAATTCCGGCGTGGCTGGATCAACAGGTCTAGTGTGAACGGTCACACTTTTTCGAATTGTTAAGGATTGAGCCTTAGAACATCACCGTGAAGTGACGCGTGTGATGATGATGCATGGCCTAATTCTGTGGATATTTGAAGCATTTGTACGCCTGACCTATGGAGATCAGGTGTGGGAGAAGGTGCTGACAGATTTGGACCTCCATGTGCAATCCGTCGAGCCTATGTTTCACTATGATGTTCAGATTGGTCTTTCGATCCTGCGGCAGTTGTCGATAGCGCAAGGGCGCGACCGGAATTCATTGCTCGAAGACTTTGGTACATTTCTCGTGACCGATCCACGTGTCGAACGGGTGCGACGGCTGCTCCGGTTCGGCGGAGTTGAGTACACCGATTTCTTGCATTCTTTGGAGGATCTCAAAGGCCGGGCGCGTCTGGCAGTGTCTGACTTGACGCTGCCGGATATCCAAGTGGATGAGGTCAGGCCGCATGTTTTTGAAATTACGTGCGAAAACAACCCTAAGGGTGCGCCACATGTTCTGTTGGGAGCTTTGCGCGCATTGGCGGATGATTACGGCTCACTTGCATATCTGGAAGTGTGTTCCGAGCGGCAGGAGAGTGCCGTTATCTCGGTAAGCCTGTTGGAGCGCGAGCATGCCCAAGCGCGAGAATTTCTTTGGGCAACGGATGACGCTTCATGAATATCGAGCGCCCTATTCCTTTCACCTGCGGTGCCCTAGATCATGTGCTTCCTCTTCATATGATCATTGATGGGGCTGGTGTCGTGCAGCATGCGGGTCCAACGATCCAAAAGGTGTTTAACAATCGCAAAGTCATCGGGCGCAATGTGTTTGGGTTGCTTGAACTCAGACGGCCCAGAAGTATCAGGCGGATCGAAGACGTCGCCAAGAGCGATACGCGGCGCGTTCAGCTAAAGATCCGCGATCGACACCGCACGTCATTGACCGGAGCGCTGACCGTGATGCCTGATATGGACAGCGTGCTTCTCAACCTGTCCTTTGGCTACTCCATTTCTGAAGCTGTGGCACGGTATGAATTAACCGGATCAGATTTCGCGCCAACCGATTTGGCGGTCGAGATGCTGTATTTGGTTGAAGCAAAATCAGCGGTGATGGACATCGCAAGCCAGTTGGCGCACCGACTTCAGGATGAAAAAGAAGTTGCTCAGACGCAGGCACTGACGGACGGTTTGACTGGATTGGCCAACAGGCGCGCCCTAGAAATGCGGCTAGAGCGACAGTTTCTGCGGCGTATTCCGTTCTCGTTGATGCATCTTGACCTGGATTTTTTCAAAACGGTCAATGACACACACGGACATGCTGCCGGGGACGCAGTGCTTGAAGCCGTCGCGCAGATACTACGGGAAGAAACGCGCAAAGAGGACCTTGTCGCGCGCGTAGGTGGGGACGAATTCGTGATTGTTCTAGACAATCAGGTTTATCCCTCACGACTGGAAAAGATATCGACCCGTTTGATCAGGCGGATTGAAGCGCCGATTGCGTTTCAGGGCCGCGAATGCCGGGTCTCGACCAGTATTGGAGTGGTGCCGTCAACCAACTATGTGAAGCCGGATCCGGTGGTGATGGCCGAAGATGCGGATAGGGCGCTGTATGCGTCCAAACACGCAGGGCGCGCGGCGTTTACGATTGCAAATGCTCAGGAAAGAAATGGAACTTCTCTGATTGATTGACAGGTGCTGAGGTAGTCCTTAGCACAACGTTGATCCCTGTTTGTCAGAGGCCCCTATGCCATTGCTATCTCGTGCAATAATCCTTTCATTGGTCGCGATACCCGGTCTGTTGGTGCTACCGAATAGTGGGGCAGCTCAGACCGGAGAAATCATCCAATCCATTTTGGGGCGCCCCATGCAAAACGCTCAGGTAACTCAAGCGTATATCCATGCTGATGGATCGCTTGAAGGGGTGTTTAATGGCATCTCTTTTGCAGGCACGTGGACCTTGGAAGGTGACATGTATTGCCGCCAATTCACCCGCGGTCTGACGGGGCGGGCCATTTGTATGACCGTGACCGCGGAATATGCGCCCGATGGCGAGGTACGCGTTGTTATCTTCGAGGGGCCGGGCGGCCGCGCGAGGTTTGACGTCGGGCCCTAAGCCGGCTAGCTGCATAAACCGCAGCTAAATATCTTAGTCACGCAGTTATCTGGCCATAAACTTTTGGGAAGTTTCCAACTGGCAGCCCGTAGGGGAATCGAACCCCTCTTTCCAGGTTGAAAACCTGGCGTCCTAACCGATAGACGAACGGGCCACTCTGTTGGTAGGCGGCTTATAAGGCCAGCCGAATTGCGAGCGCAAGAGCTGAAATGCGGGAAAGGCGAAAAAAATTCTAAAGCGGGGTTCATGCAGTGCAAACACGGCAGAGAGTGCTGCAGGAGATCGATCTCTATCTTGGGGGAAAGTGGCAGCCCGTAGGGGAATCGAACCCCTCTTTCCAGGTTGAAAACCTGGCGTCCTAACCGATAGACGAACGGGCCACTCTTTGGTGAGGGGTTTCTATGTCAAAGGCCTAAGCCGTGCAAGAGGCATTTTCACTTTTTTCGACATCTGGAAAACATACTGTTTTCAGGCTCTTGCGGCGTCTTCCAGTCGTAGTTGCGGGCTGAGCCGTCCCTGCCACTGGTTAACTTCGAGTCGACCGGCTAGATGGAATCTGGCACCGCCATGCTGTTCCAGCATCGGGCCAAGCGGTCCGTCAAAGGCACCAAAGGCGATCGCGTCGATCCGCGCGCCCAGACCGTCACCAAAGCTGACCTTCAGATGGTTTTGGCCGACACGTTTGGCAAACAGGATCTGCACATCCGGAAACGCAAAGCGTGGGGCAGGGGCCGAGGCACCGAACGGGCCAGCCTCTTCCAGCTGTTCGATCAGATCGACCGTTGCTGCAGATGGCATGAGGATACCATCTAACTTCAAGTCCGCTGCGCCCAGATCCCCGGCGCCTTGCCTTTCCATAAGCTCGCTGAGGCGCGCCATGGCAGGTTCCAATTGGTCACGGCTCAGGCTGAGGCCCGCGGCCATTTTGTGCCCGCCGCCTTTCTCGATCAGACCGTCTGCGGCCAGCTTCTGAACCGCTGCGCCAAGATCGATACCGGTGACAGATCGGCCTGACCCTTTGCCGTCATCCCCATCAAATCCTATGACAATCGCGGGGCGGTTGGTGGCTTCCTTTAGGCGGCTGGCGACAATGCCAACGACACCGGGATGCCAGCCGTCCCCTGCGGCCCAGACCAACGGGGCGTCTAGCCCACGATCCTCGGCCTGATCGATGGCCAGCTCTTGCACGCGGGCTTCGATCTCGCGGCGTTCGGCGTTGAGCTCATTCAGCTTCTCAGCGATCGAGTGGGCTTCGTTTGGATCGGTTGTGGACAGCAGGCGCGCACCTAGATTGGCCTTGCCAATCCGTCCGCCGGCATTCACGCGCGGGCCCAGAAGATAGCCCAGATGGTAGGCGCGGGGGGCTTCATTCAGCCCTGCGACATCCGCCAGAGCGACCATGCCGGGGCGCGCGCGACGGGCCATGATTTTCAGCCCTTGCCGAACCAGCGCGCGGTTGGCGTCAATCAGCGGGGCGACGTCGGCCACGGTGCCAAGCGCCACAAGGTCGAGCATCGATATGAGGTCCGGTCCAGAGCGTCCCGCCTCACGCAGCAGCCGGCCCAGTTCGACCAGCACAAGGAACACCACACCGGCTGCGCAGAGGTATCCCGGCGCGTCAGCCTCGTCCTGTCGGTTCGGGTTCACCACGGCGTTGGCGTCGGGCAATGTTTCGG
>CALJDH010000239.1 GCA_938023895.1 uncultured Aliiroseovarius sp. | reverse complement strand
AACTGCGCCTCGGTCGAGTATTTCTCGGCCGTGCAGAAGGACCGTTTGGCGTTGCGCGTGATCACCCCGCAATTCATGGAGATGAAGAACGGCACGCCGAAAGTGGTCAGCTTCTATGCCAAGAAAGCGCGTGGATCGATGGCGCGCTATGTGGTGCAGAACCGGCTGCGCGACGCGCAAGCTCTGACCGATTTTGACCTCGGCAGCTATCAATACCAACCTGAATTGAGCACAGCTGACCAACCCGTTTTCTTAAGGGACGAAAGCTGATCAGGCGTCATCCATCGGAGGTGCTACACCGTCGGGACAGCTCCTCATGATCTCGTCAAAGATTGCGGGTTTGCGCAGAGGTTTGGTCAAATATTTGTCCAAGCCATGTGCGAGGACCTCTTCAGCGTCGCCCGGCAAGGCGTGCGCGGTCAGCGCGACGATGCGGGTATGGGGCAGGTTCTGATCCTGCTCGATCAGACGGATGCGGCGGGTGGCTTCCTTGCCGTCGACCTCGGGCATCGAGATATCCATAAAGACCAAGTCGGGTTTGAAATCCAGATACCCTTCGACCGCTTCCAGCCCGTTATTGGCAAAGCGCAGGTCAATATTCAGCGATTTGACAAGCTTCGAAAAAACAAGCTGGTTGGTTTTGTTGTCCTCAGCCGCCAGTACGCGCATTAGCCGGGTCGGATCCGGAGTGCAGGTGGGTTCGCTAGGTGGGATTTCGGCCTCTGTCGCTGTTTTGGGCGCATAGCTGATCTGGCTGAGTGTGTCGAACAACACCTCACGCAAGACAGGGGTATGCAAGATGTGGGACGTCAGAGCGGTACAACTGCAATCGGGTTCGCGTTTCTGAGGGGGCGTCAGCAGGATCAGGCTACTGTCGGGATAGGCGGATTTGAGTGCCCGCAAGGGGGTAGCACCTGATGATGTGGTTGTGCACAGCGCCTCGTCCACGAAAATCAGTCGCGCGCCGTGGCAGATCTCGATCAAGTTTGTGGTCGTTGAGGCCCATTTCACCTCAAATCCAAGCGCGCGCAAACGTTTGTCCAGAATGGTTTTGTTCAGCCCTTCGGTCATCGCCAGCACAGCTTTCCCGGGCGTATCAGGCAGAGTGGGCTCAATCACGTGGTCCAACGCAGGAAGCGAGATGTTAAACCCAAAGCACGAGCCTTTACCTTCTTCGCTATCCAACCAGATATCGCCATCCATCAGTTTGACCAATTGACGTGCAATCGCCAAGCCCAGACCTGTGCCTTCATAGCGGCGATTGCGTTCGTCCTCGACCTGGTTGAACTCGCCAAAGATGTGGGCCTGCTTGCTTTTTGGAATGCCAATGCCGCTGTCTTCGACCGAAATATGGACGCGATAATCCTTGTCGTCTTCAGAAGGCAGGCCAATCGCGCGGATCAGTACATGTCCTTCCGACGTGAACTTCACCGCGTTGCCGATCAGATTGGTCAGTATCTGCCGTAACCGTACCGCATCCCCCATGAACTTGGTCGGCAAGAACAGATCGAAATCAATCGACAGTTGGATACCCTTTTCCTGCACGGTGGGCTGTAGAAGTGTCACTATGTCTACAATGGTTTTTTCGAGATCGAAGGGCTCGGGGTGCAGCGCCAGCTTCGCGGCCTCGATCTTCGAGTAGTCCAGCACGTCATTGATGATCGTTAGCAGTGCCTCGCCTGACTTGCGGATCGTGTCGACATACAGACGTTGTTCGTCATCTAGGTCACCTTCGGCCATCAACTCGGCCATCGAGACGACGCCGTTCATCGGGGTGCGGATCTCGTGGCTCATATTTGCCAGGAAAGTGGATTTGGCGCGGTTTGCTGCCTCGGCACGTTGGCGCGCCTCTTTCAGCTTGGTTTGATAGGTGATGGTTTCAGTGATGTTCAGCCCAAGACACACCATGTCCCCATCGCGCGAACGTCGGTCCACAAGTTGAATATGGGTGCCGTCCCACAGACGCAGGTTCAGCGGTTCACGTTTGGGGGCGTGCCAGCGCGCAAGCATCATATCCCGCCATGCTAGCGGGCGCATGTCGCCAATGTCTACAATGCCTTCTTCAGTCGCGATGTTCAGAATGTCGACGTAGCGGATTCCCGGCGCCACGCATGCCAGACCGTCAAACGGTAACAGATAGGCGCTGTTGGCAGCGATCATTCGGTCGGATTTGTCAAACACCGCAAACCCGTCTTCGATGGTATCCAGCGAATCCCACAGCCGCCGCTTTGCGATGACGATTTCTTTGTTGGCACGCTCAAGATCTGCGCGGACTTGGGTGTTCTCCCCTTTGATTTCCTCGACGACCTCGCGGGTCTCGGTAATCTCGTCCGACAGTGACAATGCGTGCAAAGACAGTACGCGGTTGGCATCCGACAGCTCGGCCTGTTTCTGGGCCAACAGTCGTTCAGCGGCCATTCTGGCGCGCCGTTCCTGTGCAAGAATGTCTTCTATTTTCATCCCCGGTTCTCCGGTCTTCCGATACTGTCAAAAGGCAGCATCGTTGATCACGGTGAACAGGAACTTAACAAGACCTGGAAAATTTGAGGCAGGAGAGCCGGCAAAGAAAAACCCCGGCACTGGGCCGGGGTTATGATCTTATTCGTCGTCGTCTTCTTTCGAATCCGGCAGGTTGAAGAAGCTGTCTGCATCTGGCAGCGCTTCCTCTTTCTCTTCTGGCGCATCCGACAATGTGAAGGTTTCCAACCCTTCGATCGCGCTGGGCATCTTGGGCTCGGTATCCATGGCCAGGCTCTGCTCGGTCGAGACCAGCTTGCGGCGTTCGTCATCGGACATCACGCCACCCTCTTTGGCCTGCTTGGCAGCCGCTTTCTGAACGGCCAGGTCCAGCTCGCTTTGCTTACACAGACCCAAGGCAACCGGGTCGATCGGCTCCATGTTCTGGATGTTCCAGTGGGTGCGCTCGCGGATTGCCTGGATGGTAGGCTTGGTGGTGCCCACCAGCTTGGCGATCTGGGCGTCTGCAAGTTCCGGGTGGAACTTTACCAGCCACAGGATCGAGTTCGGACGGTCCTGACGCTTGGACAGCGGGGTATAGCGCGGGCCACGGCGTTTTTCTTCACCGGCGGCTGCGGCATAGAATTTCTGCTTCAGCTTGTGCAGCGGGTCTTTCTCGGCTTTGTCGATCTCTTCTTGATCCAACTGGTTGTTGGCTACGGGATCGAAACCTTTAACGCCGGTGGCCACGTCGCCATCCGCAATGCCCTGCACTTCCAGCTCGTGCAGGTCACAGAAATCCGCGATCTGCTTGAAGCTGATCGTTGTGTTGTCCACCAGCCAAACAGCGGTGGCTTTTGCCATGATCAGTTTGCTCATCTGAACACTCCTTACAATATCGGCCCGGATACAACTTTCCCGCGCCCTGGCTGGGCTGTCTGGCGCCATTTGGCCTTCCAGACGGGTTTCCGTTGTCGGGGAACTTGGGGTCTATATAAGGAAGGAAGGCGAAAGAGGGAAGGGCAAATGCGTCAACTGTTGTTGGGTGGCTTGATCTGGCTGAGCGCGTCTTGGGCTTGCGTGGCCGAAGGTGAACGCGCCGGGGATTTCGATTACTACGTATTGTCTCTTAGCTGGTCGCCCACTTGGTGCGCGATCGAAGGTGATCGGCGCGGATCCGAGCAATGCGATCCATCACGTGATCTGGGCTGGGTCGTGCATGGGCTGTGGCCGCAGTTCGAAGACGGCTGGCCGAGCTATTGCAAGACGGCCGTACGCCCACCGTCACGCTCCATGACCGCCGCGCAGGCGGATCTGTTCGGCACCAGCGGGGCGGCGTGGTATCAGTGGAAGAAACATGGATCGTGCGCAGGGCTTGAGGCCGGGGATTACTACGAACTGGTCCGCGAGGCGTTTGGCGCCGTGAACCGCCCCGAGGTGTTCCGCAAACTGACCAATCCCGTGCGCTTGCCTGCGTCCGTGGTGGAAGAGGCCTTCCTTCAGGCCAACCCGGATTGGCACGCGGACATGTTGACCATCACCTGCAAAGCCGACCGTATCCAAGAAGCGCGCCTGTGCTTGACCAAAAGCCTAGAGCCCCGAAAATGCGCCCGCGATGTGGTGCGCGACTGTACGGCGCAACGGGCACTGCTTGATCCGATTAAGTAGCTATGACTTCAGTTTGTGGACGATGCGTGACTTGAGGCTGGCTGTGCGCATTCCATAGTCGAAGTTCTCGAAATCCGCCCGGTATTTCTGGTTCACCGCGATGATGCTGTTTGACGTCCAATTGATTTCGACGTTGAAATTTGACGAACTAAGGTGATGCGGGGTTTCATCCGGCAACGGCAGGCCGGTTTTCTCGGCCACGTCTTTCATGATCGACTCGATCCCATCTTCAAATCGGTAAATCGCACAATTCTCGGTAACATATTCCCATTGCGGGATCAGGTGGCCATGCAGAAAAAACGGATCGGTTTTTGCCATGTTCTGCACGCGATCAAGCCAAGTATTAAATCGCCCTTTCTGCGTGATCACGTCCGCCGAACGTTCGGTGCGCATCTTGAATTCAGATTCAATCCGTTTGTAAGGGTCGCGAACGATGGCGAAGACAAAGTCGAAATAGTCCGCACCAAACATGGCTTCGATATCCGTCATACGAAGATGCTGTGGCGTCAGGCGCAAACCAGGAGTCGGGATCGGGTTGTACAGCCTCAGGGGCGATATCGAACTCATCCAAGATTCGACTGAGGTCCCGCCCGTCTTGGGGATATGAACGAACAGGATGCGTTTTCCGTCATGCTCGATGTAGGGCACTAGGTGATCTCCAAAACGATCTTGCCGATATGTGTGCTGGTCTCCATGCGCGCATGGGCCTTGTGAGCATCCTCAAGCGCAAAGGTTTGATCCATGACGGGTGCAATGCGACCTGCATCTAGAAGGGGCCAGACCTTCTCGGCCAGCTCTTCGGCGATGCGGGCTTTGGCCAAATCGGATTGCGGGCGCAGGGTCGATCCAGTGACGGTCAGACGCTTGGCCATGATCATCGCGAAGTTGATCTCGGCCTTCGGGCCGGAAAGGAAGGCGATGTGCACCATGCGGCCTTCGACGGCTAGGCATTTGATGTTGCGGGCGATGTAATCGCCACCCACCATGTCGAGGATCAGGTTCGCGCCGCCCTCGGGTTTCAACACCTCGACGAAATCCTCGTTTTTATAGTTGATCGCCCGTTCGGCCCCCAGATCAGCGCACACGGCGCATTTCTCGTCCGAGCCTGCGGTGGTGAACACACGGGCGCCAAAGGCGTTGGCCAGTTGAATGGCCGTGGTGCCGATGCCCGAGCTGCCACC
>CALJDH010000238.1 GCA_938023895.1 uncultured Aliiroseovarius sp. | reverse complement strand
GCGCTGTCACAATTCCTACTGGCCCCGATCCTGTGGACCTTCTGGGCCTTCCCGCTGGGCCTGCCTCACCCGCTGCGCGGGGTCGCGCCGCATAACCTTCTCGTCGTGCTGGGTACGGTGTTCATGGCAGCCGAATTGTTGACGATCACCGTGGGCGTGCAGGCGGTCAGCAATCCCAAGCATCGCTGGCTCAGATATTGGGTGCCCACCCTACATTTCTACTATCCGCTTGCATCCCTGGCGGCAATGAAAGGGTTCTTCGAGATCATGACAAAGCCGTTTTATTGGGACAAAACCCAGCACGGGAAGTTCGATCAGCCAACGGCAACGGATGAGGTGCCACTCAATCCCCCAGCGTCGAATCCAGCTTGATGCGCGTCTCGAACGCCCGCGAGATGTGCTTTCTGAGCGCTGTGCGGGCGGCATCCTGATCACGCACCTCGATAGCCGAGACGATCGCGTCGTGTTCTGCAATCGCGTCCTCGCTGCGCCCTTCGGCGGCCAGCGACGTCGTTGCCAGAAGCGCCATCGAGCGGTGGACCAGATCCAACTGTTGCACGAGATAGCGGTTGTGCGAGGCAAGGTGTAGCTGCTTATGGAAGCGACGGTTGGCGCGCGCCAGGGCAGACGGGTTATCCAACAACTGCCGGTCTTCCTCGACCATCTCGCGCAGCACGCGGATCTCTTCAGGGGCGGCGTGTTGGGCTGCCAGCGATGCGGCCAGACCTTCCAGCTCAGCCCGTACCACATAAAGCTCAGCCAGTTGGCTGTGGTCCAGCGACGCCACGATCAAGCTGCGCCCGTCGCGGGTCAGAAGCGACTGTGTCTCAAGCCGCTGCAACGCCTCGCGGATCGGGGTGCGGGACACGCCAAACCGCTCGGCCAGCTCGTTTTCGACCAGTCGATCCCCGGGCTTATACGTACCCGTGTCAATCGCATCGAGGATCATCTCGTACGCGTCGCGTTGTCCCTGTTTACCCTCAGCCACCATGTTGTCCTTCCCGGCCCTTCTTGATCCGCACAGATAAGCACGCTGTCATGAACATGGCAAACACCAACCACGCGTCGCGTCGTCGCAGAACCCGTTTTCGTCGAATAAGACCTTTAACCCGCCGGTGCGGCGGTCTATTTTCCCACCATGGTCGCCGATCTGTTCTCTCATGTCAGTCACTGGGTATTTGACTTGGACAACACGCTGTACCCGCCGCGGGTCCGGCTGTTTGACCAGATCGAAGTACGTATGACCAACTGGGTGATGGAAGAGCTTGGCGTTGACCGGACCGAAGCGGATCTCCTGCGCCAGAAATACTGGCGCGAACACGGAACGACACTGGCCGGTTTGATGCGCGAACATGGGGTGGATCCCGGCCCCTACTTGCATGACGTGCACGATATCTCGTTTGATGCGCTTGAACCGGACCACGATCTGGCCAGCCACATCACCAACCTGCCGGGGCGCAAGATCGTCTACACCAACGGCTCGGCCCCCTATGCCGAACAGGTGCTTGCCGCGCGCGGATTGTCGGGGCTGTTTGATGCGATCTATGGGGTGGAGCACGCCGATTTCCACCCAAAGCCCGACCGCGCTGCCTTTGATGCCGTGTTTGCGCGCGACGGCGTGAAGCCCGATGTCGCCGCCATGTTCGAAGATGACCCCCGCAATCTGGCCGTGCCGCACGAGTTGGGCATGAAAACCGTCCATGTCGCGCCAACGCCTGAACCCGCCGATCACATTCACCACCACACCGACGACCTGACCGCGTTTTTGGAGCGGCTGGTGAAAGAACCAAAGGACACACCATGACCGAACATCGTGCTGACATTTTCATCTCGGGCGGCGGGATCGCAGGTCAGGTGTCCGCCGCAGCCTTCGCCGCTGCCGGGTTCAGCGTGTTCATGGCCGACCCCTTCGTGCCCGTTACCACAGCAAACGAGGAAAAGTCCGACCTACGATCGACCGCTTTCCTGCGCCCGGCCCGACAGCTGTTTGACCGCGTGGGCCTCTGGCCGCATCTGAAGGACCACGCAAAACCCTTGGACCAATTGGCGGTGATCGACACGACCGGCTGGCCGCCCGAAATCCGCGACCGACGCGTGTTCCGGTCAGACGATATGGGAGACGAGCCCTTTGGCTGGAACCTAATGAACTGGGTCGTCCGGCGCGAGATCTGGGCCTATCTGCAGAACCAACCGCTTATCACGCCGCTTTACGGCACGGGTTTTCGATCTATGGTGCAGCGCACCGGCGAGATCATCGTCACCCTGACAAACGGAGACCGCGTGCGGGCCCGGATGGGGATCGCGGCGGATGGCAAGTTCTCGCCCTTGCGCGAAGCGGCAGGAATCACCGTCTCCACCACGCGCTATGGGCAGAAGTCGCTGGCCTTCACGGTCACGCATGACCTACCGCACGGCAACATCTCGACCGAAATCTACAACGAGGGCGGGCCCTTCACCATCGTGCCACTGCCAAACATGGACGGCAAACCTGCCTCGGCCATCGTGTGGATGAATAAAGGTCCGCGCGCAGTCGAGCTTATGAATATGGGCGTGCCCGAATTTGAAGGCGTGATGTTCCAGCGCTCGACCGGGCTGTTGGGACGGATGCATCTTCAGGGTAATCGCTCGGTCTGGCCGATTATCACGCAGACCGCGGACCAGCTGATCTCGGGCCGCGTGGCCGTCGTGGCCGAGGCCGCCCACGCCCTGCCCCCCATCGGCGCGCAGGGTCTGAATACGTCGCTGAACGACGTCATTGCCCTGCTGGAACTGGCCGAGGCCAATCCAAGCGCCCTTGGCGATCCTGCGATGATGAAAGCCTATGACGCCGCCCGCGCGCCTGACATTGCCCGCCGCGCCCGCGCCATTGATCTGTTCAACCGTGTCACGCGCTCCGGGGATGGCGTGATGCAAACAGTGCGTCTTTTGGGCCTGAAAGCGGTGCATGACGTGGCCCCCATGCGCAAACGCGTGATGCGGGCTGGGCTTGGCCCGAACTGACCAACCTGCGGCAGGCAGTCACATGACAGGATTGTCGCATACCGCTTCCTGAACACATGCAGGATACACGCCTCGCAACGTGAACAGGAGACTTTATCATGGCAACCGAAGTAACCCCGGAACAGCAAGCCAAAGACGCCCGCGCCGAAAAAATCGCCTTCATGATCATTGGCGCAATCATCGCTGCCCTCGTGGCGGGCTTTCTTCTGAAAGGCATTGTGGGCGTGGGGCTTGTCGCCCTGTCGACCGTCCCGGTAATTTATCTGCTGCTGGTCACCATGGCAGGCGGCAAAGCGTAAGCGCGCAGGCCCAACCGGCCAAAACAAAACGGCGCGCAGGATCTGCGCGCCGTTTTGGATTCTACAGAATTTTCTTCAACGCGTCCTCAAGCCGGGCCACGCTGGCATCGACATCATAAAGCTTGTCCAGCCCGAAGAGGCCCAAGCGGAAGGACGAATAGTCCTCGCCCTCGTCCACCATCAGCGGAACACCCGCCGCGATCTGGACGCCCTCGGCCGCAAAGGCCTTGCCTGCCTTGATGTCCGGGTCCGCGGTATAGGACACGACCACACCCGGCGCTTCGAACCCTTCGGCAGCCACGGATTTGATGCCGTTCTCGGCCAACAGCGCACGTACACGTCGACCTTGCTCCCACTGGGCATCGCGCAACTTCTCGAACCCGTAGTCTTTGGTTTCCAGCATCGTATCGCGGAAGGCGCGCAATGCATCCGTGGGCATCGTCGCGTGATAGGCATGCCCACCGCCCTCATAGGCCTCCATGATCGACAACCACTTGCCCAGATCCACCGCAAACGAGGTCGAAGTCGCCGCTTTCGCCATATCCCGCGCGGTGTCGTTCATCATGACGATCCCGGCAGACGGTTGCGCCGACCACCCCTTTTGCGGAGCCGAGATCAACACATCCACGCCAGTCGCCTTCATGTCGACCCAAGCACAACCCGAGGCGATGCAGTCCAAGACGAAGATCCCGCCGACGCCATGCACGGCGTCAGCCACGGCTTTGATATAGTCATCTGGCAAGATCATCCCGGACGCGGTTTCCACATGCGGGGCGAACACAACGTCTGGTTTCTCTTCCCGGATTTTCGCCACAACCTCGTCAATCGGAGCCGGGGCAAACGGCGCATCCGGCGCGTTGCCCACACGGCGCGCTTTCATCACGGTTTCAGCGGACGGGATCCCACCCATCTCGAATATCTGGCTCCAGCGGAAAGAGAAGAACCCGTTGCGAATGACCAAGACCCGCTTGCCAGTGGCAAACTGGCGGGCAACGGCCTCCATCGCATAAGTACCGCCGCCGGGGACAAGGGCCACTGCATCAGCGTTGTAGACTTCTTTCAACGTAGTTGAGATGTCAGTCATCACGCCCTGAAACGCCTTGGACATGTGGTTTAGGGACCGGTCGGTGAACACGACCGAGAATTCAAGCATTCCATCTGGGTCGATATCGGGCAGAAGTGCGGACATTAGGATCTCCTTCGCTGTGCTTGGACAGCGTGACCCAGATTGCACGCACAAGGAAGAGGTCAAATCGGCCCAGGGCGCCGTTCTTCTGACAAGAGCACGTTGGCCTCGACATCGCCGACCCCCGGCATGGTCATGATCCGGCGGCGCAGCACCCGCTCGAAATCGGCGATGTCGCGGGCGACCACGCGCAGGCGGTAGTCATAGAGGCCCAGCACGTGTTCGACTGTCTGCACCTCGGGGATGGCCGACACGGCGCGTTCGAAATCGTCCAGACTGACGCGCCCCTTGGTGGCGAGCTTCACGCCCAGAAACACGGTCACGCCGAACCCCAGCGCCTCGCGGTCCAGATCCAGCCGCCGCCCGGCAATCACGCCAAGATCGGTCAGGCGCTTGATGCGGCGCCACGCGGCGGGTTGGCTGAGGCCAACCTCGCGCCCAAGCGCGCCAGCAGATTGTGTGGCGTCCTCGGC
>CALJDH010000237.1 GCA_938023895.1 uncultured Aliiroseovarius sp. | reverse complement strand
ACCTCCCGCCCGCCTATCCTGATCGTGCACGGGCTTTTTGGCTCGGGGCGCAACTGGAACGTCATTGCCAAACGCCTGTCTGATGATCGGCGCGTGATCTCTGTCGACATGCGCAATCACGGCGAAAGCCCGTGGTATAACACGCAAAGCTATCATGACATGGCGGACGACCTTGCGCAGGTGATCCGAAAGATCGGCGGTGAGGCCGACGTGATCGGGCATTCCATGGGCGGGAAGGCCTCAATGATCTTGGCGCTGCAGGATGCGGCGTTGGTGAACAAGCTTCTGGTCGCCGACATCGCCCCCATCGCTTACAGCCACAGCCAGCAATCGATGATCGAAGCCATGCGCACGATCGATCTGGACCTTGTGAACACCCGTGGAGATGCCGACCGCCAATTGGCGCAGGTGCTGGACGACGGATCCGTCCGGGCGTTCCTGTTGCAGTCGCTGAATGTGAAAGAGCAGGCCTGGCGGCTGAACCTGGATGTGCTGCAAGCCGAGATGGCCAAGATTGTCGGCTTTCCGGACGTATCAGGATCCTTCGATGGTCCGACCCTGTTTCTGGCGGGCGCGAACTCGGACTACGTGCTGCCCGAGCACCGCCCCACGATCAAAGCGCTGTTCCCGGCTGCCAAGCAGGCCAAGATCCCCGGTGCGGGCCACTGGCTGCATGCGGAAAAACCGCGCGAGTTCGAAGCCGCCGCGCGCAGCTTCCTGAACCTCTAATCCCCAGAAAAACAAAACCCCGCAAAGCAGCGGGGTTTTCGGGGATATCTGGCGCGGTTTAGTGCGTCCAGGGACCGCGGCGGTTGGTCGCGAAGTTCTCACCATATCCGCCCGACCGAATGTTCGGCTTGCGCTTGTGCGGATCGGTCACCGTGGCTTCAATGCCGTGCTCTTTGGCATAGTCCAGCGCGGCCTCTTTGCTTTGGAATTTCAGGCGCACCTGACTTTGCGTGTCCGACGATCCGGTCCAACCCATCAGCGGGTCAAGTTCACGCGCCGCATCGGCTGCATATTCCAGAACCCAGACCTTGGTTTTTCCCATACCCGACGACATTGCATTGCGGGCGGGCTGATAGATACGAGCACGCATTCGGTATCTCCTTCCAAAACTAGGATGGTTATCCGTCATGCGGCCCGGCAATTCAAGGCGGAATCAGGGGTGTGCAGCAGCTGAACGTACACTCTGCGTGTATCTCGATCCTTGATTGTCCGTGAGTGTGGCAGTGGAGGAGAAGCAGGGAGACTGCCGGTTATCGACGAGGGAGCGAGGGGTGGGGTGGGTGTTTCGCCGACACCGGCAGTCCGTTCTGCTGCTTGCCTCATTACGCTACCGCAGTGTCAGAGGTGCAGCAAGCAAAAAATAAACCTCCAATTGCAAAAAATTAATATTTTTGATGGCAATTAATCATTACTTTACAATTGCTTAACTAACTTTAAAGATTTTCTGCATATGCAAAATTACAATCACGAGATACACTCATTGATTGTCTAATTTGAATGTGTTTTTGAGCACATTTCGGATATATCCTTAACCTCGTCAAAAACGCCCAAAACGGCAACTCACCAATTATGGGGAGATTCTTGTTCATCTTGCGTTAAGCGCCCCCTTGAAGAAGAACAAAAAGTGACCATTCTTGGGGGACGGAGAGATTCGCATGCCCCATGACCAGACCCCACACAGCCCGCTGACCAATCCGACCATGGCCCCTGTCGCCCGCCCCAAGCTGGAAGGCGGCAAGCGTTTCGTGATGCATACGCCCTTTCAGCCAGCAGGTGACCAGCCCACTGCTATCGCCGAGCTGGCAGGCGGGATTGAATCAGGTGAGCGCGATCAGGTACTTCTGGGCGCCACCGGCACCGGTAAGACATTCACGATGGCCAAGATCATCGAGGAAACCCAGCGGCCCGCGATCATCCTGGCACCCAATAAAACCCTCGCCGCCCAGCTTTATGGCGAAATGAAGGGGTTCTTCCCGGATAACGCAGTCGAGTATTTCGTCAGCTACTATGACTATTACCAACCCGAAGCCTATGTCGCCCGCTCTGATACCTTCATCGAGAAGGAAAGCCAGATCAACGAACAGATTGACCGGATGCGCCATTCCGCCACGCGGGCGCTTTTGGAACGTGATGACGTGATCATCGTGGCCTCTGTGTCCTGCATCTATGGCATCGGTTCGCCCGAGACCTATACGGCGATGACGCAGGACATCATTGTAGGCGAGGAATACGACCAGCGCGCGATGATGCGCGATCTGGTCGCCCAGCAATACAAACGCAACGACAATGCGTTTCAACGCGGGTCTTTCCGGGTGCGCGGCGACAGCTTAGAGGTTTGGCCCAGCCACCTAGAAGACCGCGGCTGGCGGTTTTCCTTCTTCGGGGAAGAGTTGGAAAGCATCACCGAGTTCGACACACTGACCGGCGCCAAGACCGACACGCTAGAGAAGGTGCGCATCTATGCGAACTCGCACTACGTGACGCCCACGCCGACCCTGAAACAGGCCATTCAGAGCATCAAACAGGAACTCACACTGCGGCTGAAACAGTTCGAGGACGAGGGCAAACTTCTGGAAGCCCAGCGCCTTGAGCAGCGCACCAAGTTCGACCTTGAGATGCTGGAAGCGGCCGGGTTCTGCAACGGGATCGAAAACTACTCGCGCTATTTGACGGGCCGCGCGCCGGGGGAACCACCCCCCACCCTGTTTGAATACATCCCCGACAACGCGATTGTCTTTGCCGATGAAAGCCACGTATCGGTGCCGCAAATCGGCGGCATGTATCGCGGCGACTATCGCCGCAAATTCACGCTGGCCGAACACGGGTTCCGTCTGCCATCCTGCATGGATAACCGCCCCCTGAAGTTCGAGGAATGGGACGCCATGCGCCCGCAATCGGTGTTTGTGTCCGCCACGCCCTCGAACTGGGAACTGGAGCAGACCGGCGGCGTCTTCGCCGAACAGGTGATCCGCCCCACGGGCCTGCTGGACCCCGAGGTCGAAATCCGGCCCGTTGAAATGCAGGTGGACGATCTGCTGGACGAGGTGCGTAAGGTCTCTGCCAACGACATGCGCACTCTGGTCACCACGCTGACCAAACGCATGGCCGAGGATCTGACCGAATACCTGCACGAACAGGGCATCCGCGTGCGCTACATGCACTCGGACATCGACACGATCGAACGGATCGA
>CALJDH010000236.1 GCA_938023895.1 uncultured Aliiroseovarius sp. | reverse complement strand
TTGCGTGGACGAGGCCGAACGCGACGCGCATCTGGAAAAAGGTCTGGGCGGCAAAGGCAAAATCGACGTCAGCCGCTTTAAAGGTCTGGGCGAGATGGACGCAAAAGACCTGAAAGAAACCACGATGGACCCGGCATCCCGGACGCTCATCCGCGTGACCATCGACGAGGACGAACCCGGCGAAACCGCGTCCTTGGTCGAGCAACTGATGGGCAAAAAACCCGAACTTCGTTTCCAATACATTCAGGAGAACGCGAAGTTTGTGGAGGAGCTGGATGTTTGACTCCCTGTAAGGTGGCTCTCAGGCTTGAAGATTTTTGCAAAATTTTCTTCGATCTTGAACGCTCGAGCAATCACAAGTGGCGTGTCCTAGAGACTTCTTTTACGGACGTATTGATAGCTGCTTTTCGAGCTTCCGGCGCCGCGCAGGTAAATGTTGACGCATCTATCGAGAAAAAGACCGGCGCTGATTTTGAAGTTATGCTCAGCCCCTCGTCTGGGTTGCCATTGGTATTCATAATCCAAGCAAAAAGAGCAGCGCCCTCATCCAAGAAAAGCACCAAATGGAGCTACCGTGAGCTTTTTCACAAGCCCAAAAAGAGCAGTAAATTTCAAGTTGAAACACTCGTCGATTACTGCGCTTTTCCTCACCCTTTCCCGCATATTCCTCTGTATGCGTTTTATCACTCTCAAACTGCTGCCAGCACCATTTCCTCAGAGGGAATTACGTGCTTACATGCTTCGGATGTTCATTCTGAACTACCAAACAAATTGGCACGGAAGCGCGGCCTGCATCTTTGTAGTCGATACGCGGCTCGAACATTTCCGTTCCATGACTTGTTTTGTTCTGGCTGCACGGGAACCACAACGGCTCTAAACGCCATCAAGCGTTCCTACTCACAGTGGGACAACGCTGACTGGGAGAAAATCACGTATGAGCGCGAGGAGTACGAAAATGGCTGGTTGTCATTCGATCAAAAATGGGGTGAAGCGCCTGCCACAAACGCACGATTGCTGATAAAGACTTAGTCGGCCTATAAGAATATCACCGAACTCAACCCAGCCCGTGCACCGCACGGGCCACGCCCGACCCTCCCCCCGGGAGGGCGTATTGCAACGGATCGCCAATCGAAACGCTGTGGATATGTTGAGGGTCTAACGAACTGAGATGCCGACGACGCCCACCCAGGGTCGGGCGTGGCCCTCTGTTGCGCATGACCTGCGGAAGGTTGTGTTTTGGGGCTAAGCCGCGCGCAGATCAGTTCTGCACAGACTCCAAATACTCCGCCAGCCTTACCAGCGCAGCAGGCGTCGGGGTCATAACGCCTTTTTCGTCCACCCAGACCTCCATCTCGCTGTCCAGAAGCGCGCCGAACTCGGGCATGGGGCCGCGTTGGGTGCCTTTGGCATAGCCGTCGATGGTCGACATGACATAACGGGTCGGGAAGGTGCCGCCGTGTTTGGCGGTCAGTTTGGTCAGGCCCGGCGCGCTGGGGTAAACGCCGCCTTTGGCATCATCGCCGTGGCAGGCGGCGCAGTTTTCGGCATAGATCTCGGCCCCGGTCAGGTCGGACACGTCCTGAACCTTGGGTTTGGCCTGAGTGCGGAAGATATCCTGTGGCTGACAGGCGGCCAGTAGGATCAGAAGAAGGGGTGCTGCGCGGCGCATTGGGAAACCCTGTTGTCTTTCAAAGACTTGTTATGAGGTGATTCTATCACGCCTGTATCTGCATGCAACCCTAGGTCACTGCAAGCGCAGATTACTGACCTGACCCTGCATAATCACATCCGTATCGTCGCTGTCTGCCGACAGGGCCAGCGCAACCAGCGCCTCGGGGGCGGCCCCGAAAGCTCGGCGATAATCGGCGGCCAGATCGACAGTTTCCGCATGTGATCCGGTGCCCGACGGGCGCAGCACAAAGGTCTTGCCGCGCGGCCCCAGATAAGGCGATCCCAGCACCGCCCCGCGTTTGTGGTCGCCGCCCCAGACATAGACCAGCACACGACCATCCGGGTGGTTCAGAAGCTTACGCAGGCTGCGGGTACCTTGCAGACGTTCGGCCTCGGGCTTTGGCAGGAAGGCGAAATAGAGCGCGAGGTTGCGGTCATCCCCGCCCTTCTGGCGCAGGTCCGTCGCGGGGACCGAGCTGTCGACCGCCCAGCGCCAACTGGCCTTTTCCGTATCCCAATCCTTGGGGCCAAGCCGTTCATAGGTGATCGAGACCGAGCCATCCGCCGTCACCCCGATCGCGCCCGCAGACGGGGCGAAGGTGACTTTCGAGAAGAAGGCGAACCAATGCGTACGCCATGCGTTGAAGTTCACGGGCCCCGCCGTGGCCATCGAGGCCGACAGGGTCAAAGCAAGGATTGCGGTCAGGATACGCATCGGTGTCTCCGGCAGAGAATTACGCCTGCCAGATTGCCGATCCCGCGCGGGTAGGCAATGAGGTCTCACGCAATTGTCAGAGCCCGCGAGCGGTTAGAGGATCTCGCCACCTTCAAGGCGCAGGGTCCGATCCATGCGCGCAGCGAGGTCCAGATTGTGCGTCGCGATTAGCGCCGACAGGCCCGTGTCGCGCACCAGCTCCATCAGGGCGGCAAACACCGTGTCCGAGGTATCCGGGTCCAAGTTCCCCGTCGGTTCATCCGCCAGCAAAAGCGCGGGGCGGTTGGCGAGCGCCCGGCAGAAGGCGACACGCTGTTGCTCGCCCCCAGACAATTCCGCCGGACGATGCGTGGCGCGGGCATCCACGCCGACACGGGCCATCAGCTCCATCGCATGATCGCGGGCCGCACGTTCCCCGACCCCGTTTGCCAACTGCGGCAACACGATGTTTTCCAGCGCCGTGAACTCCGGCAGCAGGTGGTGGAACTGATAGACAAAACCCACCTCGTTGCGGCGGGTGGCAGTGCGGCGACGGTCGGATTGGGCGTCCATCTTCTGACCGTTGATCGACACTTCGCCCGCATCGGCGTCGTCCAACAATCCAGCGATATGCAGCAGCGTCGACTTGCCCGAGCCCGAGGGTGCGACCAGCGCCACGACCTCGCCCTTGGCAATCGACAAATCCGCACCGCGCAGCACACGGATTTCACCCGGTGTGCCTTCGTTATAGGTCTTGGTGATGCCCGAGAGGGTTAGAACCGTGTCACTCATAGCGCAGTGCCTCCACCGGGTTCATCCGTGCGGCTTTGCGCGCCGGGAATAGGGTCACGACGAAGGACAGGGTCAGCGACAGGCCCACGGCCGAGGCCACATCCCAGAACTCGAGCTTGGCCGGCAGGTGATAGATGCCGCGGATCGACGGATCCCAGACACCTCCGCCCGAGATGTAGTTCACCACCGCAAAGACGGTGTCGATGTTGAGCGCGAAGAGACAGCCAAGGATCACGCCCGCAATCGTGCCGACAATCCCGGTCAGCGATCCACACAGGAAGAACACCCGCAGGATCGAGCCCTCGGTCAGGCCCATCGTGCGCAGAATGCCGATGTCGCGCCCCTTGTTCTTCACCAGCATGATCAAGCCAGAGGTGATGTTCATCGAGGCGATCAGCACCAGCACGGACAGGATGATGAACATGACGTTATCTTCCATATCCAAGGCCCGCAGGAACGCGCCGGAGCGGTCGCGCCATGTCCAAACCCCGCTGGGGTCTTCAACAGCGTCCATGATCGGCATCAGCAGCTTGTCGATCCCTTCCGGGTCCTCAACCATCACCTCGATCTCATCCGCCAGCCCTTCGCGGTTAAAGAAGCTCTGTGCCTCTGAGATGGGCAGATAGACGCGGGTGCGGTCAATGTCCCAGCGGCCTGCGGTGAAGATGTAGGTGACCTCGTAAGCATTCACCCGCGGGCTGGTGCCGAAGGCGGTCTTCACCCCATTGGGTGAGATGATCTTGATCTTGTCGCCGATCCCGACATTCAGTTCCGCTGCCACACCCGAGCCGATGGCCACGCCGCTTTCGAAATCCGACAGCGCGCCGGCCGAGCTTTCGGGCTTGGCAATGCGCGGGATGGTCAGGATGTCTTCGTAGGCGATCCCGAAAACCTCGACCCCGGCATTATACTGACCCCGGTTTGCCATGACCTGGCCTTTGACCAAGGGCGCCGCGCGGACAACGCCGGGAACGGTCATAATCCGGTCCGCCCAGTCTTCATAGTTCGAGATCGTCCGATCCAACCCGCCATTCGCGGTGACACGGCTTTGGGCATAGACCTCGACATGGGCGTTTGCCCCCAGAATGGTGTCGACAAATTCGTCCCGGAACCCGGTGCGTACAGCAAGCGTGATGATCAGGGCCGCCACGGCCAGTGTGATCCCGATCAGGCTGATCCACGTCATTGTACTGACGCCACCTTCGGTCCGGCGTGCGCGCAGATACCGCCACGCGATCTGCCATTCGAAACGGGAAAACGGGGCTGTTCGCTTGGGCAACTCGGGCTCCTGACGGGGTAAGATTTGCGTCAAAGTGGTGCTAATGGACGGCAAGGTCAAGCACCTGCCCCCAATGCGGCCTGAAACCGCCACCTCACGCACAATCCGTTAACCTGTGGAGAAACAAAAGTTTTCTGTGGACAACTCGCTTAACGCGCAAAGTTTCACTTTACAGCGAGAAATCTGGGTGACACCATATCTAGTAAGGCAAGGCGCAAAGAACGCCGAACCTTGTACAGGCATCAAGCATTTGTGGCCAATAACGGTCGCTGCCACGACCCCGTCACAAATGTTGAAACCAATGGGGGGCATATCATGGCCGCAACCGAGCAGTACATCGAAAGCGAAGATCTTCACCCAATCGACATCGTCGAAACCATCGCGGAGCACCACGCGTGGGAGTTCGACCGCGTCGCCGAGGATCAGATTGCCATGGCGGTTGAAGGCCAGTGGCGCACCTATTCAATCACGTTGGCCTGGTCGCCATATGATGAAACCCTGCGCCTGATCTGCACCTTCGAAATGGAACCGCCCGAAGACAGCCTGCCACGCGTTTACGATGCCCTGAACCGCATCAACGACCAGTGCTGGACCGGCGCCTTCACCTATTGGGAAGAACAGCGGCTGATGGTCTGGCGTTACGGCCTGCCCCTGACCGGCGGACAGTTCGCTGGGCCTGAACAGATCGACCGCCTGATCGCCTCGGCTGTGTCCGCGTCAGAGCGGTTCTACCCCGCGTTCCAACTGGTCGCTTGGACAGACCGCAGCGTCGAAGACGCGCTTCAGGTCGCCATCGCCGAGGCCTACGGGCGCGCCTAAAACCACCATTTACCACCACTCACTAAGTCAGCCGCGCCTTCGGGCGCGGTTTCGGCTTGCACCGCCCGCATCGCGCTCTAATCTCGCACGTCAAATGGATACGGGATGGGGCGTCATCATGATGGATCAGGTGAAATCGCGCGGGCTGGTGCTGCTGGGCTGCGGCAAGATGGGATCGGCCATGCTGGAAGGCTGGCTGTCGGATGGTCTGCCGACCAGTTCGGTCTGGGTGAACGACCCCTA
>CALJDH010000235.1 GCA_938023895.1 uncultured Aliiroseovarius sp. | reverse complement strand
GGTTTTTGTGGCGCGGCCAACGCCCTGCGCGCCGCGACCCGAGCGCATCCCGTGATAGCAGCCCATGACGGCAGCGATAAAGCCGAACGCCGCGCCTTTGATCAGCGAGGATACGATGTCGGACATTTCAAGGAAATTCCATGTGTTGTTCAGATAAGGACCGATGGCAAAACCAAGCTGCTTGGTGCCGACAAGGAAGCCCCCCATGATGCCGATGATGTCGCCGATGCCCACCAAAAGCGGCACGACCAATGTGGCGGCCAAGACGCGCGGGGCGGTCAGGTATTTCATCGGGTGAGTCGACAGGGTGACGAGGGCGTCGATTTGCTCGGTCACTTTCATGGTGGCGATTTCGGCGGCGATGGATGACGTCACACGCGCTGCAATCATTAAGCCCACCAGAACCGGACCAAGCTCGCGCACCATGCCGATGGCGACGATCTGGGGGACGACGGCCTCGGCCGAGAAACGCTGTCCACCGGAATAGATTTGCAGGGCAAGGGCGGCCCCGGTGAAGATCGCGGTCAGGCCCACGACGGGCAGGCTGAAATAACCGATGTTCAGAACCGCGGTCAGAAACTCGCGCGGGTAAAAGGGCGGGCGGACGATATGGGCAATGGACTGGCCCGCAAAGATCGCCACGCGTCCGACAAGCGCCAGAAACCCAAGGGTCACGCGGCCAATGGTGGCCAAGGGTCTGGTCACAGCGTTCATGCGCGACCCCGTGCATAGTGGCGGTGATAGCGGTGTCCCAGCTGGGTCAGGAACTCATAGCCGATGGTGTCTGCGATCTCGGCCAGATCATCAACGGTTTGCTGATCAGATAGCATGGTCAGGGTTTTTGGTGTCTCGCGCAGGTGCGTGATATCAACACCGATCATATCCATCGAGACACGGCCCAGAATGGGGCAGGGCGTGTCCTCAAAGAACAGCACCGCCTGATTGGACAGGTGGCGGTTCAGGCCGTCCGCATAGCCCGCGGCAACTGTGGCCACGCGAGATGCGCTTTCGGCGCGCCAAGTGTTCGAATACCCGACCGTCTCGCCTTCGGCGACATCACGGATCTGGATGACCGGCAGGTCAAGATGGACAACGGTCTGGGCGTCTTCGAACGGGAAGCCGCCATAGAGGCCGATGCCAGGGCGGGTCAGGTCGAAGTGATAGTCCGACCCCAGCAAGATACCACCCGTGGCGGCAAGGCTACGCGGCACCTGAACGCCGTCGGTCATATCGTGGAACGCGGACAACTGCTGGTGGTTCATCGGGTGATCGGGGTCGTCGGCACAGGCCAGATGGCTCATGATCAGACGCGGGTTTTGCGGCAGAAGAATATCGCGCAGGGCAGCCCATTCAGCAGGCTCCATCCCCAGACGGTTCATGCCCGTGTCCAGCTGAATGCCGAACGGGTGGCCGGGCAGGGCTTCCAGATGCCGGGTGACTTGTTCGACCGAGTTCAGCATCGGCACAAGGCCTAGATCGTGGACCATATCCGTGTCGCCCGACATATGGCCCGAGAAAACGCTGATTTCAGGCCCGGGACCAAGCGCCTCGCGTAGGTCAGCCCCTTCTTCGGCTGCGGCCACAAAGAAGCGCCGGGCACCAGCGGCGGCCAAAGCGCGCCCAACCTTGCCCACGCCAAGCCCATAGGCGTCGGCTTTTACCACGGCAGCGGTCTGAACCTCTGCCCCACTTTTTGCATCCAGTGCCCGCCAGTTTGCGACCACTGCATCTAGATCAATTGTCAGTCTGCCCGTACTCATACAGGGGTTTTTGACGGTGCGGTGGCCCGGGTCAAGGTAAAAAGCGGATGCGCAGCGCCTGCACGCGGATTTCGCCTGTCAGTGTGCTGTGTTAGTCGGTCAAAACCGTCTCGATATGGCTGGAGTTTTCAAGCGTGCGATGCACCGGGCAGCGGTCGGCAATTTCCAACAGGCGCTGGCGTTGATCGGCATTCAGATCGCCCGTCAGGTAGATCTCGCGCCGGAAGGTGTCAATCCGGTTTTTTGCCCCGGTTTCGGCGTCCTGCGCATGGACCTTGTCGTGGAATACTTCGACCCGGATGTGATCCAGCGGCCAACCCTTACGGCGGGCATACATGCGGATTGTCATCGAGGTGCAGGCGCCCAGCCCAGCAGACAGAAAGCCATAAGGCGACATGCCCTTGTTGGTGCCACCGTAGGCAAGCGGTTCATCCGCGACGGTGTGGTGTTTCGGGCCGGACTGGATGTCTTGCAGGAAACCACGCGGGTCGGCCTCGGACACGCGGACGATGCCCTCTGGCGCGCCGATGGGCGGGGCCGGCGGGGCGAGGTTGACGTATTTCGTGGCCCATGTGGCGATCACCTCGGCCACGTATTCAGCGTCGCTGGCGCGGCTAATTAGGTGGTCAGCGTCGTCCAGCGTAACGAAGCTTTTCGGATGCTTGGCCCCCATGAAAAGCGTCGCCGCGTTGTCGATCGAGACGATCTGGTCGCGCGGGCCGTGCAGGACCAGAAGGGCGGCGTTCAGCGATTGCAGCGCCTCGTCCAGCTGGTGCTCGCGTACATCTTCGACAAAACCCAACCCGACGCGGAAGGGGCGACCACCCAGACAAACCTCGGCTGCCCCATCTGTGACGATGTTGGGCAGAGCGTGCTCGAAATTCTCGATGACGTGTGAGGGGTCGGCAGGCGCGCCGATGGTCACGACCGCCTGAATGTCCGACAGGTGAGATGCCGCCTTGATCACGGCAGCCCCGCCAAGCGAGTGGCCGATCAACAGGGCGGGCGGGTAGCCCCGGTCACGAAGCGCCTTGGCCGCATTTTCCAGATCGCGCACATTCGACGTAAAGCTGGTGTTCTCGAAATCCCCGTCCGAGTGGCCCAGACCGGTAAAGTCAAACCGTAGGACCGCGATACCAAGCGCGGCGAGCCGAGCTGAGATCCGACGTGCAGCTGCGATGTCCTTGCCGCAGGTGAAGCAATGGGCAAACAGCGCGGTCGCCAGATGCGGACCATCCGGCAGGTCTAAACGCGCGGCCAGATCGTGACCGGAATGTCCGGGGAAGGTGAACTTTTCGGTCGGCATGGGGGCTCCTGTTGTGATCGGCAATGTCGGAGGGGGCGCTGGTTGCGACCGGTCTGACGGAATTGAAGTGGTCGGACGAAGGTGGCGTGCTGCGGGCGAGGGGGCAAGGGGGGCAGGGGCAAGCTCACGCAAGGGTGAAGAAACGTAGGTTCGGTTGAAGGGGCGCATCAGATTGGGCTTGCGCCGTCGTGACGCGCCGCGCACAGTCCGGCCTGTCAGTCGGCAGGAGATGCAGATGGTCGAGATCTGTCAAAACGAGCTACCGATTCTGCCCTGGGCAGATCCCAAGA
>CALJDH010000234.1 GCA_938023895.1 uncultured Aliiroseovarius sp. | reverse complement strand
AAGAAAAAAAGGGCGGAGCGCTAACAGCTCCAAGAAAAAGGGTCGCAGCCCAAGCTACGACCCTTCGAATGCGGTCAGAGGCGATCCATGATGGCCTCGGCAATCGACATTGTGTTGCCGGTACCGCCCAGATCGGGGGTGACGCGGTCCTTGGCCTGCACGGTGTCGATCACCGCTTTCTTCAGGCGCTGGGCGTCTTCCGGTTTGCCCACATGCTCCAACATCAGGCCCGCGGCCATCAGGAACGCACAGGGGTTAGCCTTCTGTTGACCGGCGATGTCAGGGGCAGATCCGTGGACGGCTTCAAAGATCGCAGCGTCCGTGCCGATATTGGCGCCCGGGGCCAGACCCAGACCACCCACCAGACCGGCGGCCAGATCCGACAGGATGTCGCCAAACAGGTTGGTGGTGACAATCACGTCAAACGCATCCGGGTACATCACCATCTGCATGGCGCAGGCATCGACGATACGCTCGTCACACTCAACACGGCCTTCATATTCTTGGGCGATCTTGCGGGCCTCTTCCAGAAACATGCCAGACAGCAGCTTCAGGATGTTGGCCTTGTGGACGATGGTGACCTTCTTGCGCCCGTTTGCGAGCGCATATTCGAACGCCGCGCGGGTGATGCGCTGGGCGCCTTCCTTGGTGTTATATCCGGTCGAGAACACTTTCCCCTCGGGGTCACCATTATGCTCCATATACCCTTCGTCCGAGATGTAATACCCTTCCAGGTTCTCGCGGAAGATCACCATGTCGATGTTGTCATAGCGACCATCCAGTTTGATCGTTTTGGTCGGGCGGACGTTGGCATAGAGGTTAAAGGCCTGCCGCAGTTGCAGGTTGATCGACTTGAAGCCGCCGCCAACGGGTGTGGTCAGCGGACCCTTCAGCGCCAGCTTGGTTTTGCGGATGCTGTCCAGCGTCGCTTCGGGCAGGGGGGTGCCGACGGCGTCAAAGGCGGTCATCCCAGCCTGTTGCACATCCCATTCGAACGGGCTGCCCATCTTGTCGAGGATGGCAGTAACGGCTTCGGTGATTTCGGGGCCAATCCCGTCGCCGGGGATCAAAGTGGCTTGGATCTTGGTCATGGTCTTCTCCATGCTGTTGAGCGCGTTTAAGGCTCATATAAACGGTATACAATGGAATACAATAGCGAAATGACATTCAGAAAGGTGAATAAAACAAGGCGTTTCCCCGTCATGCTACGCGCGACTTGCGCCTGCGGGCAAGCGCGTTAACGTGGACAGGCAAGGAGGCGCCGCGTGACCCTATTCAACCTCGGATCCATCAACATTGATAACTTCTATCGCGTGCCGCATATGCCCGCGCCGGGGGAAACTCTGGCGGCGGAGGAGCATTCCGTCGGTCTGGGCGGAAAGGGCGCAAACCAATCCGTTGCCAGCGCGCGTGCCGGGGCACAGGTGCGCCATATCGGGGCGGTTGGTCCCGAGGGCGATTGGTGCGTTAAGTCGCTGACGCAGGCCGGGGTCGACACGCGCCACATCACGCGGACGAAGGTGGCAACAGGTCACGCCAACATCCTGATTGATCCCATGGGCGAGAACCAAATTATTCTCTATCCCGGCGCAAACCGTGCGTTTTCACAGGATCATGTGGCGGAGGCGTTGTCAGACGCGGGGCCGGGGGACACGCTGATCTTGCAGAACGAAACCACCGTGACGGTCGAGGCGGCAACGCTGGCAAAATCAAAAGGCCTGCGCGTCATCTACTCCGCCGCACCCTTTGTGGCCGACGACACGAAGGCGATGTTGTCCGTCACGGATATGCTGGTGCTGAACGCGGTCGAGGCGCAGCAGCTGACCGATGCGCTAGGTGTTGGGCTGGCCGATCTTCAGGTGCCTGTGGTGCTGATCACCAAGGGGGCGGATGGCGCTGTTTGGATGGAAGAGGGCGTGGAGGTCGCGCAGGTTCCGGCTTTCCCGGTCACGCCTGTGGACACGACTGGGGCAGGGGATTGCTTTATCGGCTATGTCGCCGCGGGGCTGGATCAGGGAATGTTGCCCGAAGAAGCCATGCGCCTAGGATCGGCGGCATCCGCCATCAAAGTCACCCGCTTTGGCACCGCAGATGCGATCCCGACACGGGACGAAGTTGACCGCTTTCTGCAAGACTAGGGTCTGTTAGCCTTTCAGAAGCTGCCCCAAACGCATTGCGATCGACATATCGCCGGATACCTTGATCTTGCCCATCATGAAGGCCGTCATCGGGTTCAGATCACCCTTCATCAACTTCTGCAGATTGGCGTGAGACATGGCGATGGTGCAGTCCGTATCCGCATCCTCGCGCGAGACCACTCCGTCTTGCAGAACAATCACGCCGTCCTCACCACAATCCAGCTTCAGGCTTTCATCGAACGGCACTTTCGTCAGGCCGCGTTCGATCTTTTCGACGATGGGGGTCAGGGGCATGGGAGGTCCTTAAGTAAAAACGCCCCCGCGTGATACGGGGGCGTTTTGAATTGGTCCACTGTGACGTGGCGCGAGCTTACTTGACGCGTTTGTTGCGCATCGCGATCAGCTTCAGACGCAGGGCGTTCAGCTGGATGAAGCCGGCGGCGTCGGTCTGGTCGTAGGCGCCCATGTCCTCTTCAAAGGTCACGTGCTCTTCCGAGTAGAGCGAGTGATCCGACCAGCGGCCAACCACGCGGGCCAGACCTTTGTACAGCTTCATGCGGACGGTGCCGGTGACGTGCTCTTGGCTGTGGTCGATGGCGGCCTGCAGCATCTCGCGCTCGGGCGAGAACCAGTAGCCGTTATAGATCAGCTCGGCATAGCGCGGCATCAGTTCGTCTTTCATGTGCATCGCGCCGCGGTCCATGGTGATCGACTCGATCCCACGGTGGGCGTCCAGCAGGATGGTGCCGCCGGGGGTCTCGTAGATCCCGCGCGACTTCATGCCAACATAGCGGCCTTCCACCAGATCCAGACGGCCAATGCCGTGCTTGCGACCGTATTCGTTCAGCTCGGTCAGAATAGTCGCGGGCGACATCTTTTCGCCGTTGATGCCGACGGGATCGCCTTTTTCGAACTCGATCTCGATGAACTCGGGGGTGTCAGGCGCGTCTTCCGGGTGCACGGTGCGCTGATAAACGTAATCCGGTGCGTCCTCGGCCGGGTCTTCCAGAACTTTTCCTTCCGACGAGGTGTGCAGCAGGTTCGCGTCGACCGAGAACGGCGCTTCGCCACG
>CALJDH010000233.1 GCA_938023895.1 uncultured Aliiroseovarius sp. | reverse complement strand
CCTTCGATGATCGGCTCGGGCTGCGGGAAGAAACCTTCGGCCTTGAAGTCGTGGTTGAACTTCGCGGCGATGTCGCGGGTTAGCTCGACATGCTGCTTCTGATCCTCGCCCACGGGCACGTGGGTTGCGTGATACAGCAGGATGTCAGCAGCCATCAGCGACGGGTAGGCATACAGCCCAAGCGAGCTTTGCTCGGCGTTCTTACCCGCCTTGTCCTTGAATTGGGTCATGCGGTTCATCCAACCCACGCGCGCCACGCAGTTGAACAGCCATGCCAGCTCGGCATGGGCGGGGACTTGGCTTTGGTTGAACAAGATCGATTGGCTGGGATCAATGCCCGCTGCCAGGAAGCCAGCGGCCACTTCACGGGTCGCGTCGGTCAGCTCTTTCGGGTCTTGCCAGACGGTGATGGCATGCAGGTCGACGACGCAGTAGATGGTCTCGAAATCCTGTGCCTGCATGTCCACGAAACGCTTGATGGCGCCAAGATAGTTGCCCAGCGTCAGCCCGCCCGAGGGTTTGATCCCCGAAAATACGCGCGGCGTGTGATTGGTCATGTGTGTACTCCGTCTGGAATTCTGTGCCCATGTCGATTACCTAGCTGGGCAGACAGCGTCAAGGAAAGCCCGGACAAACGCGGGCAAAGGAGCAGCCCGTGACCCATCCGCATGATCAAAGCCCCGTCAATCCTCTGCCGCCGGTGGTGATTGCACTGGCTGTTTTCCTGATCGGGATCGAACTTGTGTTCGTCGCGGGGAACTCCGGTCTGGTTGGCGGACCCGAGGCCGCTGGCTGGCGCATTTCTACGATCGAAAACTGGGGCTTCCGCGAGCCGCTGTTCGCGTGGATGGTCGAGAACGGACGCTATCCTCTGAAGGACATGGCGCGGTTTGTCACATATCCGTTCCTGCACCTCAGCTTTACCCACCTACTGTTCGTACTCGTCTTCCTTCTGGCGCTTGGCAAGATGGTCGGCGAAGTCTTTTCGGCCTTCGCCTTTCTGGTGGTCTATTTCGGCTCTGCCATCGTGGGCGCGCTGGTCTATTGGCTGGTCTGGGACACGAATGTGGTGTTGTTCGGTGGCTATCCGGCGGTCTATGGCCTGATCGGAGCCTACACGTTTATCCTGTGGGCCGAACTGGGCGCGACCGGCGGCAATCAGCTGTCCGCATTCCGGATCATCGCGTTTCTTCTGGGCATTCAACTGATCTTTAGCCTGCTGTTCGGGGCCGGACTGAACTGGGTCAGCGAAGTTGCAGGTTTTGTCGCGGGCTTCGGTCTAAGCTTTCTGGTCAGCCCCGGCGGCTGGACGCGTGTGGTGCAGCGGCTGCGTCAGCGATAGGGGCGCTTTCGGTGGCTCACTTCGTGAGCCTGAGGGGCGTTGCCCCTCGCCCCTTTGGGGCTCACCCCGAGAAGAGAATGCGATGAGCGCGTTAGCCCCGGCGGAAGGCAGCTTTGATTTCGGCCATGTGAAATGCGCCGAGCAGTTGCCCTGTCAGTCCGTAGACTACGATGCCACCAAAGACGAGTACGGCCAGTGCTGCGATCTTTAGGCCCGCGATGGCGAAGAGCGGGGCCATGATGAAGGTTGCCGCAACAAGGGCCGCGCCCATGATGGCGCTGGCCGCAACAATGCGCCACAGGCGGGACCAGAAGCGGGCGTCAAAGCGCGTTTCCTCGCCCATGCGGACAGCGCCGATCCATGTCAGTGTGGTGATGGTCCAACCAGCCAGTGTTGTTCCGATGGCGGCGGCGATGAAGCCTAGGTGGTAGCTGAGACCGATCGCAATGGCGGCATTCACGACCATGCCGACAAGCGCGAAATGGAAGGGCGCGCGGGTGTTCTCGCGGGCGAAATACACCGAGGACAGCACTTTTTGCAGGACGAATGCAGGCAGGCCCGCGCCGTAGATTGCGGTGGCAAGTGCCGTCCATTTTGTATCATCAAGCGTGAAGGCGCCGCGCTGGAATAGCACCTCGATCAGAGGGATCGGGATTACCATCAGGGCGACCGCGGCAGGGATGGTCAGGGCCAGCGACATTTCGCCCGCGCGGCTGAGTGCGTCGCGGCTGGCAATTGTGTCGCCTGCGCGCAGGTTGCGTGAGAGCTCTGGCAGCAGCACGATACCAATAGCGATGCCCACAACGCCTAAGGGCAGTTGGTACAGGCGGTCGGCATAGTAAAGCCACGCCACCGCGCCTTCGAAGAAGCTGGCCACCTGACGACCCACCAGAAGGTTGATCTGGGTGACGCCGCCGGCAAGGGCGGCGGGGGCGGCGATGATGGCGAGCCGTTTCAGCTCGGGTGTCATGCGGGGGATGCGCGGGATCAGGCGGTATCCGGCGCGGCTGGCGGCGAGCCAGACCAGCACGACTTGTGCAATCCCGGCGATGGGCACGGTCCATGTCATCGCCAAGCCAATGTCTCCGCCCATCAGGTCGGCGATCAGCATGGCCGCGATGAAGATCACGTTCAGAAGCACCGGGGCGGCAGCGGCCGCCATGAAGCGCCCAGTGGCGTTCAGAACGCCCGACAGAAGGGCGGCCAATGAGATGAACAGGATATAAGGAAAGGCGATCCGGCCATAGGTGACGGCCAGATCAAAGCGACTGTCTTCGGTAAAGCCCGAGGCCATGGCATAGACCAGCGCTGGCATGAAGATTTGGGCGATGATTGAGAATATCACCAAGACGAAGGCCAGCCCCGCGAAGGCATCGCGGGCGAACTCTAGTGCGCCGTCGCCAGCTTCGTGTTTCTTGGCGAACATCGGCACGAAGGCCACGTTCAGTGTGCCTTCCGCAAAGAAGCGGCGGAACATGTTGGGCAGGGAAAAGGCGATCAGGAACGCCTCGGCCACGGCAGAGGAGCCCAAGAATGCGCCGATCATGATGTCACGCACGAAGCCCAAGATGCGGCTGGCCATCGTCCAGCCACCGACGGTCATGAAACCTCTGGCCAGTCGCGACGCCATTACGCAGTCGCCCTCTCTGCACCTTTTTCGATCGCCGTGCGCAGCTTGTCTGCCAGCAGATCTTGCTTGTGCTCGGCATAGAATTTCAGGCCGAACATATCCTTGACGTAGAAGCTGTCGACCACCTGTTCGCCATAAGTCGCGATCACGGCGGACGCAATATAGACATTCGCGTCGGCCAACGTGCGCGTCAGGTCATAAAGAAGGCCTGGACGGTCGCGGGTGTCGACTTCGATGATCGTATAGATCTCGGACCCTTCATTGTCGAAGGTGATCGTGGTGGGCACCTTGAAAGCGCGTTCGCGTTTCTTGATCTTATCGCGGCCGGCAATGGCATCTCGCGCGACGACCTCGCCCTTCAGGATTTTGTGGGTCATCTGGGTCAGGCGTTTTTGCTTGGCCACGTCAAA
>CALJDH010000232.1 GCA_938023895.1 uncultured Aliiroseovarius sp. | reverse complement strand
TCGGAACGTTTCCGACTGGCCGCATCCCTTGGCATGGGCCCCTCCGACATTGCCCGCACCTTGGAACGCCCCATGCTGCGCGAGGTCGTGCCGGGTGCATTCCTTGTCATCTTCCTGATCTGCCTGACCTCTTTCGCGGTGGCTCTGGCCCTTGGTGGCGGGCCGAAAGCCACCACCGTGGAACTCGCCATTTACGAGGCCTTCCGCTTCGACTTCGACCTCGGTCGCGCATCTCTGCTGGCGCTGGTGCAGTTCGGTTTGGGCGCGGCGCTGGCCCTGATCGCGCTGCGCGTCGCCATGCCGTCGGACATGGGCGCGGGGCTGGACCGTGCTGTGACCCGCTGGGATGACCGCCCCACCCTGTTGGTGCAGGACATCGTCGCAATCACGCTGGCAACGCTGTTTTTACTGCTTCCGCTGGGAATGGTCGTGCTGGACGGTCTGCCGCGGCTTCTGCACCTGCCACAGGTCGTCTTTGGCGCAGCCTTGCGGTCGGTCATCGTGGCACTTGTCTCGGCCCTTCTGACCCTTGCCCTATCTCTGCCCATCGCCGCCCTCGCCGTGCGCCACAACTCGCGCGTGGTCGAGGCGTTGGGCTATCTGACCATTGCCGCCTCACCGCTCGTCATCGGCACCGGGCTGTTCATCATCACCTTCCCCTTCGTGAAGCCGTCCGACCTTGCGCTGCCGATCACCGCCGTGGTGAACGCGGCGCTTAGCCTACCTTTCACCCTGCGTGCTCTGGTCCCCGCCTTGGCGGCAGTGGAACGAGACTATGGCAAGCTGGCGGATGGTCTTGGCATGACCGGCTGGACCCGCCTGCGCCACCTGTGGCTGCCCCGCCTGCGCCGCCCCATGGGGTTTGCGCTGGGACTGGCCGCCGCGCTGTCGATGGGCGACCTTGGCGTCATCGCGCTGTTTGCCGACGGCGACAACGCCACCCTGCCCCTGCAGCTGTTCCGCCTGATGGCCGCATATAGGATGGAGGACGCCGCCGCCGCCGCCCTTCTGCTACTGACCCTCTCGCTGGGCCTGTTCTGGCTGTTTGATAAAGGAGGTCGCGTGAATGCTGACCGTTGACAACATGCGCATCGAGATGGGCGATTTCAGCCTTGCCGGAGACTTCAAGATCACGCCCGGCGCACGCGTTGCGGTGCTCGGCCCGTCAGGCGCGGGGAAATCCACGCTGTTGGCGGCCATCGCCGGGTTCCAGCCGTTGGGCAGCGGGACGATCCTCTGGAACGACACAGCCATGCCCAAAGACCCCGCCGCGCGGCCGATCAGCATGGTGTTTCAGGACAACAACCTGTTTCCCCACCTGATCGTCGCGCAGAACGTCGGCCTTGGCCTGCGCCCAAACTTGCGCCTGACCACTGACGATCACACCCGCGTCGCAAACGCCCTGATCCGCGTGGGGTTGGAGGGTATGGGGGACCGCAAACCCGCACAGCTGTCCGGCGGCCAGATCGCCCGCGTGGCGTTGGCCCGCGTGCTTCTGCGCGACCGCCCGGTGCTCTTGCTAGACGAACCCTTCGGCGCGCTTGGCCCGGCGCTGAAAGCGGAAATGCTGGAGCTGGTCCGCGAATTGCTGGACGAGACCAGCGCAACCCTTCTGATGGTCAGTCACGACCCACAGGATGCCCGCGTGCTCTGCGATCAGGTGGTTCTGGTGGCCGATGGGCAGGCCCATGCCCCCGTTGCGACGGACGAAATGTTCGCAAACCCGCCCGAGGTGATCCGGGAGTATTTGGGCGCTTAGGGAAACTCACGCACATACATGTCGGTGTCCGAAGACGAGAGCTCTGGGTTCAGTTCAAAACCGGCTTTCTGCAGCACGCGCGCGGACGCTTGGTTTTGCGTGTCGACGCCGCCAACCAGACGCGCTGATCCGATTTGCCCGACGACAGAACACAGACCGACCAGCATCTCGGATGCATACCCCTGCCCCCACGCATGTTTTGCAAACAGATAGCCAATATGCAGTTCAGTCCGCTCTGAATCGCTTGCCCCTTCCGCAAGGATCAACAGCCCCAGAAGGTCCGACGTCAGCAGGTCCTCTAAAAGATGAACCTCACTTTCTGCCGCCCTAGCATCAATCCAGTCCGAGATCGAAGACGCGCCACCCTTTAGCTGAAGCGGCGGCGGCAGGTGTTCCAGAACCTCTTGTGTCAAAATTTCACCGAGTTCCGATTCCAACGATGCGCGCGCCGCCTGATCTGCGAGCACGTCGTGCCAGCTGAACACCGAAAGGCGCTGTGTTGTGAAACGGTATCTGAGCATAAGGGCTCCTAGATCAATGACTGCAACAACGTTATCAGGTGCGAGCGCTTCATTCCAAGTGCATCGAGCGCCTGCCGCAACGGACCAGATTTTCGCCGATCCGCCCGTTTTTGAGAGAATCCCCCGTTTGTGGTATCCTCGGCCCCTTCAGGGCCTGTGGCCCACACATATTTGGAGAGAGTTATGTTTGCACGTGTTACTGAATACAAAATGAAATCTGGTTCCCGAGATGCCGCGACCGAGAAGCTGAACGCGATGAAGTCTCAGATCATGGCGATGCCCGGCATGCTGCAATTCGTCAACGTGATGAACGAGGACGGAACAGGCTATGTCGTCGCGCTTGTCGAAAGCGAAGAGGTCTCCAACACCAATGCAGAAGCCGTCGCCGCCGCATGGGCACAGTTTTCGGATCTGCTTGAGGCGACCCCGTCGCCCAATGGGTATGACGTGATCGCCAATTGGACGAATTGATTTAAGCCCATTGCACAAACCTTGAATTCTCGTGACGCCCATCACGTGGAGGTTCTTTACACGCACGGCTGAGGGGTCGGAATGACGGAAATTTCTTTTCGGCTGGCGCGCAACGAAGACGATTTTGAAGCGGCACGTGCGCTATGTCGTGAATGGTTGGAATGGCACTGGAGCAACTATCCACCCAATTGGCCCAGAGGTGACGATCATCCTATGGATCCCGTTGGTTTTCAGGAGATTCTGCATAACTTGGCAGACCTGCATACGCGGCCGCTTGGTGGCATTCTTATTGCTTCGGTGGATGGAAAACCCTCTGGCTGCGTCATGTATAGCGAAGCGAGCCCCGGCATCGCCGAGTTTAATCGAATGTATGTAAGTGCAGATGGTCGTGGCCACGGTCTTGGTCGCAAATTGCTCGACCACATGTTCGCGCAGATGATTGCTGACGGTTACACACACGTCTTCTTTTCGTCTGCCACGTTTTTGGAACATGCGCGCACAATGTACGAGAACGCGGGCTTCGTCCCAATGCAACACCCAGAAGACTTTCCAGATGCGTGGCGCGACAAGGTCTATTTCATGGAACGTTCGCTCACCTAATCGCGCGACCTCAGCGTGGAGCCTGAAGACACTCTGAGCATCGCAGGGCCTAGAGTTTCGCAGTTTTACACGTTCAGCGTACCCGCACCTTAACTCTCTTCAAGAACCTTGCGGGCCGCGCGGAAGCATTCCAGCGCTTGTGGCACGCCGCAATAGATCCCGATCACATGAATGATCGCACGGATTTCTTCCTTGGTGACGCCGTTGTTGATGGCACCGCGGCAGTGCAGCTCCCATTCGTGCATCTTGCCCAAGGCGCCGATCATCGACAGGTTCATCATCGAGCGGGTCTTGGCGTCGATCACGTCGTCGCCCCAGCCAAAACCCCAGCACCACGCGGTCATGGCTTCCTGAAACGGGCGGGTGAAATCATCTGCGGCAGCAAGGTTCTTTTCCACATATTCGGCACCCAAGGTGCCCTTGCGCTGCTCTAGTCCCTTCAGGAACAGGTCTTCGTCAAACGTGCTCATCACTTAGCCCTTCAATTTGATTGCGACATTTTTTGTCTGCACATAGTTCCACAGCGCCTCGCGCCCTTTTTCGCGACCATAGCCTGATTTGCCGTAACCGCCGAAGGGCGTTTCGACGCCGCCTGCGTACCATTCATTGACGAACACCTGACCTGCGCGGATCTGGCGGGCGGCCGTCGTGGCGCGGTCGAGGTCGCTTGTGAAGACGCCGCCGACCAGCCCATAGGGCGTGCCGTTGGCAAT
>CALJDH010000231.1 GCA_938023895.1 uncultured Aliiroseovarius sp. | reverse complement strand
TTTTCCTATGCGATGGCCGGTCTGGACGGTGGACGTCTGAACATCTCGGCAGGCGCCTTGGGTGGCGCGCAAAAGGCGCTGGATCTGACCCTGCAATACATGGGCGAGCGCAAAGCGTTTGGCAAAACCATCGACCAGTTCCAGGCGCTTCAATTCCGTCTGGCGGAATATGAAACCAAGCTGCAAGCCGCGCGCACCTTCCTGCGTCAGGCGGCGTGGAAGCTGGACAACGGCGCGCATGATGCGTCCAAGTTCTGCGCGATGGCCAAGCTGATGGTGACGGATGTATCCTTCGAAGTTGCGAACGGCTGTTTGCAGCTTCATGGCGGCTATGGCTACCTGTCTGATTATGGCATCGAGAAAATCGTGCGCGACTTGCGCGTGCATCAGATTTTGGAAGGCACCAATGAAATCATGCGCCTGATTGTCGGGCGTCAGCTTTTGGTAGAACGCGACCGCGGCTAATGACAGACATTCATATTCGAAAGGAAGGCAAGGCTGGGCGGATCACATTGACCCGCCCCGAGGCGCTGAATGCACTTAGCTATGACATGTGCCTTAAGATCGACGCGGCCCTGATCAAGTGGGCCGATGATGACGAGGTCGCGCTGATCCTGATTGATGCCGAGGGCGACCGCGCCTTCTGCGCCGGGGGCGACATCCGCGAGATCTACGAGATCGGCCTGTCGGGCGATCACACCCGTGCGCAGGAATTTTGGCGCGACGAATACCGCATGAACGCGCGCCTGTTCGAGTTCCCCAAGCCGGTGGTCAGCTTCATGCAGGGCTTCACAATGGGCGGCGGCGTCGGCGTTGGCTGTCACGGCTCGCACCGGATCATGGCGCGCTCGTCACGTATGGCGATGCCAGAATGCGGGATCGGTCTGGTGCCGGATGTGGGTGGGTCGATGATCCTGGCCCATGCGCCGGGCCGCTTGGGCGAATATATCGGTATGACCGGCGCACGCCTTGCACCGGGTGATGCGATCCATGCAGGCTTTGCCGATTATGTGATCCGTCAGGCCGAATGGGACGCGCTGAAGGCGGACCTGATCCGTACTGGCGACCCAAGCCACATTGACGAGGCCGCAATTCCGCCGATCCCGGGCAACCTGTCGGCGATGCAGCCGATGATCGACGCCCATTTCGGCGGCGGAAGTTTGGGCGAGATCGTGGCGTCTCTGCGCGCCGAAGACAGCCAGTTTGCCGAGAACACGCTTGAGCTTCTGGGCCGGAACTCGCCCTTGTCGATGGCCTGCACGGTCGAGATGCTGCACCGGATGGCGGGAACCCGTGACGTGCGCACGTCGCTCGAACTAGAGTACCGCTTCGTCTATCGTGCGCTGGAACACTCCGATCTGGTGGAAGGCATTCGCGCCGCCGTGATCGACAAAGATCGTAACCCGAACTGGGAGTACGACATGGAAAACCTGCCGCAAGAGGCAGTCGAACATATGCTTGCCCCTTTGGGCGACAAGAAACTGACATTCTAGGGAGAACCTCATGAAAATCGGATTTATCGGACTGGGCAACATGGGTGGCCCGATGGCCGCAAACTTGGCCAAGGCCGGTCACGAGGTCACCGGCTTTGACATGGCCCCGGTTCAGATCGAAGGTGTGGCGCTGGCCGCATCGAGTACCGAAGCGGCTGCTGGCAAAGATGTTGTTGTGACCATGCTGCCCAACGGCCAGATCCTGCGCGCGGTGGCCAATGAAATCGTCCCGGCGATGGACAAGGGAACCGGGTTCGTCGATTGCTCGACTGTCGACGTCGAAAGCGCGCGTGCGGTGGCGGAACAGGCCGCGGCAGCAGGTCTGCTGCCCGTAGACGCCCCCGTGTCGGGTGGTGTTGGCGGCGCATCGGGCGGCACGCTGACCTTCATGGCGGGTGGTTCGGAGGAAGCCTTTGCCAAGGCCGAGCCCCTCTTTGACATCATGGGTCAGAAAGCCGTGCATTGCGGCGACAGCGGAGCGGGTCAAGCGGCCAAGATCTGCAACAACATGATCCTAGGCATCACCATGATCGGCACCTGTGAAGCCTTCGCGCTAGCCGACAAGCTGGGTCTGGATCGCCAGAAGATGTTCGACGTCGTGTCGACCTCGTCGGGGTACAGCTGGACCATGAATGCCTATTGCCCAGCCCCCGGTGTGGGTCCGCAATCGCCTGCCGACAACAACTACCAGCCCGGCTTTGCTGCGGAACTGATGCTGAAAGACCTGCGTCTGAGCCAGCAAGCGGCTGAGGCGGCGGATGCCGATACCCCGATGGGGCAGGCCGCAACCGAGCTCTATACCCAATTCGTCGAGAACGAAGATGGTCTGGGCATGGATTTCTCGGCCATGTTGCCGCGTTTTGAAAAACGCGGTCGCAGCTAAGGCGCGTTCGGTCTAGCCTACCCTCATGAGTTGGACCGAACACACAGATCAAATCGCCGGGCTGGATGCTCCAGCCCGCGCGCTTCTGGATACGCTTTCCCCGATGGAGGTGCCCAAGGGCGCCATCCTGTTTTGCCCCGGCGAGGCCGTGAAAGGCTATGTCGTCATGCTGTCAGGACAGGTCGACGTGAACCTGATCGGCCCCAACGGGCGCGATATTCTTCTCTACCGCGTGGCGCCGGGCCAAAGCTGCATCCAGTCAACGCTGGGGCTCTTAGGTGGCGACGCCTATACCGCAGAAGCCACGGCCGAGACCCCCGCCCGTCTGGTCCTGATCCCACGCGACGTGTTCTTTGCGCTTCTGGACAGCTCGCCCGGATTTCGACGGCTGGTTTTTGGCGCCTTCGCCGAACGCATGCAGTCGATGATGCAACTGATCGAGAACGTGTCCTTCATGAGCGTGGAGGCACGGCTAGCCGCGCTGATCCTCGACCGCTCTGGCCCAGACGGATGTCTGCATATGACGCAAGCCGAGATGGCCACCGCGATTGGCACCGCGCGCGAGGT
>CALJDH010000230.1 GCA_938023895.1 uncultured Aliiroseovarius sp. | reverse complement strand
ACCGGCAAAGCGCTGGAAATCGGCCTGTCGTATTGCTCGGCCATCGGTGGCGGCCGCTCGGGCATCATCGAAACCAACTTCCGTGAAGAGTGCGAAACCGACCTGTTCGGCGAGCAGGCTGTTCTGTGCGGCGGTATCGTCGAGCTGATCCGTTGCGGTTTTGAAACTCTGGTTGAAGCCGGCTACGCACCGGAAATGGCTTACTTCGAGTGTCTGCACGAAACCAAGCTGATCGTAGACCTGATCTATGAAGGCGGCATCGCCAACATGGATTACTCGATCTCGAACACCGCAGAATACGGCCAGTACGTCACCGGCCCGCGCATCCTGCCCTACGAAGCCACCAAGAAAGCCATGAAAGAATCGCTGGAAGACATCCAGACCGGTAAATTCGTGCGTGACTTCATGCTGGAGAATGCTGTTGGTCAACCGACCATCAAAGCTGCCCGCCGTCACAACGACGAGCACCAGATCGAGGTTGTCGGTAAGAAACTGCGCGACATGATGCCTTGGATCTCGGCTGGCAAGCTGGTTGACCAAGAAAAGAACTAAGGCCGTTACCGGTCACGCGGCGGGTTGATTTCCATCGCAACAAAAGATCAAGTGGGGCGTCCGATAGCGGGCGCCCCTTTTCATTGCGCAACATCGCGAGGCTCTATGACCGACAACCCAACAACCCGTGACTGGGCGGGCGTTATTGCCCTTGGCCTGATCTGGGGCGGGACCTTTATGGTCGTGTCAATCGCGCTGGAAGGCTATGGCCCTGTGACCGTCGCCACATCGCGCACGACGCTTGGGGCGGTTGCTCTCTTGGGGCTGGTGATGGCAACAGGGCGCGGCCTACCCAAATGGGACGCCGCGCTGTGGTGGTCGATCTCGGTCATCGGCATTTTGTCCACAGCGTTGCCTTTCGTGCTGCTCAGCTGGGGCCAGCAATACGTCCCGTCGGCCTTTGCCGGTCTGTCGATGGCCTCGATCCCATTGATGGTGCTGCCCTTGGCGCATTTCTTTTCGGACGAACCGTTGAACCTGCGCAAGCTCATCGGCGTGACCTTGGGGTTCTGCGGCGCCTTGATCCTGATCGGTCCGGGGCTGGCACAACTTGGGCAAGGGACCGAACCTTTGGCCCAGCTGGCCTGTATTGGGGCTGCTCTCTGCTATTCCGTGGCGTCGATCCTGACACGTCGCTGTCCGCCGATTGATCCACTGGTACTGGCTGCGCTGACACTTGTGGTGGGTTCGGTTGTCCTGTTCCCGATCATGCTGATGACCGAAGGATGGCCGGCATGGGAAGGAACCCGCTCGGGACTGGCCATCATCGCATTGGGGCTTTTGCCGACGGCGCTGGCAACCTTGCTGCGCGTCGCGATTATCCTGAGCGCAGGCTCGGTCTTCATGACGCTTGTAAACTATCAAGTGCCCGCGTGGTCGATGGTGTTTGGCGCATGGATCCTGTCCGAAGCCCTTCCCTTGCGGTTCTTCGCGGCCCTTGCCCTAATCATGACCGGGCTGGCCATCAGTCAGTGGTACAGCCTTCGGAAGATGCTGACGGGCGCGTGACCTTTCGGCGAATTTCTCGGAATTCCGTCCATGTGGTAAGATCCTCCTAGGGGAGGATAGTCATGAAACGAAGAACTCTTATAACACATGCAAGCGCAGCTGCCATTTGCACACCTAACCTGCTGCTTGCCAGCGAACGCGAACGCCGCATCTCTGAAGCCCGCATTCGATTTGTTCACAACAGCAGTAGGATCCTGCCGATCGCCCTGTTTGTCTTGGCCACGACCGGGCCGTTTGGCTGGAATCTAAGGCGCAGTTTCCGCCAGTATCCCGTTGAATCCGTTCTACTGGGCGCGCTGGCGTTGAACAGCCTCAGAGCAATGCTGCCAGATCGGCTCTCAGGCGCGCAACCTTGGGCGGATGTTTTCCTTTATGGGACCCTTCTGGCGATGCGCCCTATTTCAAAGGCGCCGATGCCAAAGAAATGCGCCATTACCCACGGCGACGTTGAATGGCAGATCAAACAGCGCGCAAGACGGCTTTCACTTAACAAAATTCCGGCGCTAGGATCACTGTTCAAAACACGGGTGGGACGTGCCTATGCGACAGAGACCGAGCTGGTCGTCTTCCTGCGCCCAACGTTGATTAAAGAGCCGTAGGTTACGGCCTCAGATTGCGGCCTCAACCTCGGCCACGATGCCGTCCACAACTTGAGCCAAAAGGCCGTCATCCTCGCATTCTGCCATCACGCGGATCAGCGGTTCGGTGCCGGACTTTCGGATCAACAGGCGGCCTTTGCCGTTCAGCTTGCCTTCTGCATCCGCGATTACTGCCTTGACGCTATCGACTTCGAGCGGTGTCTGACCAAGCGTATAGCGGACGTTTTTCAGAAGCTGAGGCACGGTGTCGAAAACCTGGCACAGCTCGGACGCGGGTTTGCCGGTCTCCACCATGCAGGCCAAGAACTGAAGCCCGGCCAAAAGACCATCGCCCGTGGTCGCGTAATCCGTCATCACGATGTGACCGGACTGTTCGCCGCCCAGATTGTAGCCACCTGCGCGCATTGCCTCGACCACGTGGCGGTCGCCAACTTTAGTACGCAGAAGCTCCAAACCTTGCGACGCCATGTGACGTTCCAACCCGAGGTTCGACATCACCGTCGCCACCAGTTTTCCGCCGCTCAATCGGCCTTCAGACGCCCAGTGTGAGGCGAATAGCGCCATAAGCTGATCGCCATCAGCCACTTGGCCTTTCTCGTCGATGATCATGATGCGATCGGCATCACCGTCCAGACAGATGCCCAGATCCGCCCCAGTTTCAATCACAGTACGCGCGGCCAGAGCGGTGTCGGTCGATCCGCATCCTTTGTTGATATTGGTACCATCGGGCGAGACCCCCACCGGGATAATCTCGGCCCCAAGTTCCCACAGCGTGTCGGGTGCTGCGCGATAGGCGGCCCCGTTGGCACAATCGACAACGACCTTGATTCCGTTCAGACGTCTATGCTTCGGGAACGTGGTTTTCAGATATTCGGTATAGCGCTGGCGGGCTTCCTCGATCCGTTTGGCGCGGCCAATGTTCTGCGGCTGCACCGGGTCGACGCCATCATGCACCATGCGCTCAATCTCGGCCTCGTCTTCGTCCGACAGTTTAAAGCCATCGGGACCGAAGAACTTGATGCCATTATCATGGAACGGGTTGTGCGAGGCCGAGATCATGATGCCTAGATCCGCTCGCATCGAATGGGTCGCACGCCCAACGGCTGGCGTCGGTACCGGCCCCAGAAGCAGAACATTCATACCGGTCGAGGTCAGCCCCGCCGTCAGCGCGTTTTCCAGCATATAGCCCGACAGGCGGGTATCCTTGCCGATGACGACCCGGTGCCCGTTAGAGTGATCACGGCGGAAGTGGCGCCCTGCGGCTGCCCCCAGCTTCAACGCCATCTCTGCTGTCATGGGCCAGGAGTTTGCCAGCCCACGCACTCCGTCGGTTCCGAAGAGTTTTTCGACCATACTGCCGCCTTGTTCTTACTTTTTCTCGGTCATGGCTGCGTGAAGGCGCAACGCCTGCCGTGTTTCAAACGTGTCATGGACCCGCAAAATCTGCATGCCCTGGGCGATGCCATGCATCGCGACGGCCACGGATCCGGCAACCCTGTCGCGGGCCACCTCTGCCTGCCCAATGGTGCCGATGAAGCGCTTGCGCGACACACCCAGCAGCACGGGAAGTCCCAGATCATGTAGCAGCGACAGATTACGCAGCAAAGTCACATTGTGTTCCAGAGTCTTACCGAATCCGATGCCCGGATCGGTGATAATCCGCTCACGCTTGATGCCTTTTCCCTCGGCAAAGCTGATACGCTCTTCCAGATAGTCCATCACTTCGAACAACACATCGTCATAGCGCGGGTCGTTCTGCATGTCCTCGGGGCGGCCTTGCGAATGCATCAGACAGACGGGCACGTCACGTTCGGCCACAAGGTCGGCAAGCTCTGGATCAAAGCTGAAGGCAGACACGTCGTTCACGATATCCGCGCCCGCGTCCAACGCAGCTTCGGCCACGCGGGCTTTGCGCGTGTCGATCGAGATCGGCGTGGTCACGCCTGCCGCACGGATCGCTTCGATCACGGGGGCGGTACGCTGGATTTCTTCCTGAATGGCCACCTCTTCCGCGCCTGGGCGGGTGCTTTCCCCACCGATGTCCAGAATATCGGTATCCCCGGCCATCTGGCGGGCGCGGGTGACGGCGGCCTCGATCGTGTCCAACTCGCCCCCGTCCGAGAAACTGTCGGGCGTCACGTTCAGAATGCCCATCAAACGCGGCTGATCCAACGTCAGGCCACAAAGCGTCGGGCGCGGAGCGCTGAGGCGTTGGATCGCGGCGTCATCCAGATCAGCCAGATCAACCGTCTGCACCTCGCCGCCGCGCTGGCGCTGCATTGCCTGATCGAACCACAGGCTGTCGCTGCCGCACAAAGATTGCCCCGAGAACGGACGACCCGTGCGGGCGATGGGTTGAATGCGTTGGCTCATGACAGGTCCTCCAACATGACAGAATGCGAGTCGATACCCGACGTGTCCGGGGCGTCGCATCCAATCCAGAGGATCTGGCAAGCCTGTACTTGTTCTGCGAACCACAGCGCCAGATCGGGAAGGGTGATCGCGACAGGCGCATCCACCGCGTCCAGCACCATCTTGGACGGCGCCCAGACGCTGAGCTGCCCGTTCTTCAGGCCCCAGTCCAGCTCGGTCCGGGTGCCGACCGGAACGGCGCGCGGATCCATGGATGCCAGTTGCCATGCGGCTTGATCTGCCTGAAGCAACACGATGTTGCGGGCGGCCCAGCTGTCCTGCACTTGCGGCAAGTCTGTATCGACGATCAGAATGGTCGGCGCACCGTCTTCCTCGAATTGATCAAGGAATGTTGGCAGAGCCTCGGCGTTCAGAGCGTCAGAGGACAGGAAAGCCAAAATGGGTGCAGGGGCGTCCTGCGCTTCTACCTCTGCATCACCGCTGGAGCGATCACGCACGATCTCGACACCCAGCTTGCCGGGACCACGGTCCAGCTTCTCGATCCGGACGAAAACGCGCAGAGGCTGCGGGGCAAGCAGCAAGCGCTGCGCGATCCGCTCGGCCAAGGTTTCCAGAAGGTTCAGCCGCTCGGCCTCAAGCTCGGCCATGATCGCTTCGGTGATCGTGTCATAGGACAGGATGTCGTCCACGTCGTCCGTGTCGGCCCCGCCGTGATCCGATACCTCGACCACCACGCTGAAACTAAGCCGCTGGGTCACGCCACGTTCGGCCTGAAAGGCACCGATTTCCACGTCGACCACGTGGTCACGAACCGAGATGCGGTCGGCGGGTGTGTCCCCCGCCATGGCGCGCGCGCGCGCTTCCAAATCAGAAAATGCCAAGCTTGCCTCGGTCATCGCATGTCCCCTTTAAACTTGGCAGGACCATGCCCCGAACGCGCCCCGAAACGCCAGCCCAAAGCGACGGATCGGCGCGATCAGACGTCTTTAGCCGGGCATCTTATAGAAGCGATGCACCCCGATCGAGGCGGTTTTCTGGAATACCCGCGACCAGCGTGGCGAAACGGCCTTCGTATGGTAATGCGTGGCGCCCAGCGTCAGGTCACGCGGCGCACCATCTATCATTGCACGCGCAATGCGGCCCAAACGGTCATGGGCAGTCTTTTCGTGGATGACCTCGTCTCGGCCATCGCAGGTATAGGTGAACTGGCAGGCGAACTTCCGGCCAGTGCCTTGATTGACCACCCCACAGATCGTGTTCGGAAAGCGTACGTCATCAACACGGTTCAGGATCACTTCGGCCACGGCGAATTGGCCATAGATACTTTCGCCACGGGCCTCGAAATACAGCGCTTCGGTCAGGCAGGTCCATTCGGCATCCTGCTTCGGCGCGGGCTGCGCGGACAACCACGCGACCGAGCGTTCGAAGCTGTCCGAACTGGATTTGCGCATCTTCGGTAGCACTGAAATCGCGTTCAGCTTCGCACTTCCCATTGCGCCGAGACCCGAATGCTCTTGCAAAAGCGCCGCTCCGAAGGGCGAGGCCGACGGGTCAGAATCCGATGCCCAAGCAGGCACAAACGCGCCCGCCGCCACCGCGACAACAGCCAGAAGCTGAGATTTCCAAGTAATACGCATCGCACAACACGTCCCTGACAATTTCGCCGGGTCACATAGGGGTTTGTTGTCGTTACGTCTAGTCCCGTGCGATTTACGTTACATTAGGTTTCGGAGATGTGATCGCCAGATGAGCCGCTGCCAGACGGGCCACAGGCACCCGGAAGGGCGAGCACGAGACATAGTCAAAACCCGCATCGCGGCAGAAGCGGATGCTTTCAGGGTTACCGCCATGTTCGCCACAAATCGACAGGGTTAGGTCGCTATTCTCGGTCCGACCGCGGTTCGCGCCGATTTCCAGAAGCTCGCCAACACCATCGGCATCCAGCATATGGAACGGGTCTTCCTCGTACACGCCCTGCGACACGTATTCGCCCATGAAACGCCCCGCGTCGTCACGCGATAGACCATAGGTCATCTGGGTCAAGTCATTGGTCCCAAAGGACATAAATGCTGCGTGCTGCGCAATTTCACCCGCCCGAAGGGCTGCGCGCGGCGTTTCCACCATCACGCCCAGACGATAGGTGAAATCAGCGCCGGTTTCGATCCGAACGGCGGCCGCGACGGCGTCGACGCGGGCCTTCACGATCTCGACCTCGCGCTTGGCGGATACCAGCGGGATCATCACCTCGGGCACCACGGGCGCCCCAGATTTCGAGGCTTCGACGGTCGCCTCAAAGATCGCACGCGCCTGCATGTCATAGATTTCAGGCACCGTGACACCAAGCCGCACCCCGCGCATGCCCAACATCGGGTTGAATTCGCGCAATCCAGCCACTCGGCGTTCGACATCTTTCAAGGGTAGATCCAGCGCCTCGGCCAACTCGCGCAGGCCTTCACGGCCATGCGGCAGGAACTCGTGCAGTGGCGGGTCGAACAGGCGGATGCAAACCGGTTGACCCTGCATGATCTCGAACAGTTCGGTAAAGTCAGCGCGCTGCATAGGCAACAAACGGTCCAGCGCGGCGCGGCGATCCTCGGTGTGATCGGCAAAGATCATCTCGCGCATGGCCAGAAGGCGGTCGTCGTCGATGAACATATGCTCGGTCCGGCACAATCCGATCCCTTCGGCGGCAAACATCCGCGCGTTGCGCGCATCCGGAGGCGTGTCGGCATTGGCGCGGACGCCGATGTCGCGCAACTCGTCCGCCCAAGTCATCAGGGTCTGGAAGCTCTCACCCAGTTCAGGCGGCAGCATGTCGACAGCACCCACCAGCGCTTCGCCCGCGCTGCCATCAATGGTGATCACATCGCCTTCGCGCAGCACCCGGCCATCTGCCGCGCGCAGCTTGCCCTTGCGCTTGTCCAAGGTCATGTCCCCTGCCCCAACGACACAGGGCAAGCCAAGGCCACGCGCGATCACCGCCGCGTGACTGGTGATGCCGCCGCGAATGGTCAGGATACCCTTGGCCGCATGCATCCCACGAATGTCTTCCGGACTGGTTTCCCGGCGCACCAAAATGCAGTTTTCACCCTGCGACGCCAGTGTCTGCGCCGCGCGGGCATTGAATACGATCTTACCTGTCGCCGCCCCCGGGCTGGCCGCAATGCCGCTGGCAAAGTGGTCGCGGGTGCCTTCTGGGTCGATCTGGCTGTGCAGAAGCTCGGCCAAAGCGCGAGGCGGAATGCGCAATACAGCCTCGGAACGGGTGATGATCTCGTCCTTGGCCAAGCCGACCGCGATGCGTACATTGGCCCGTTCCGAGCGCGGCACGCGCACAGCGTCCAAGATGAACAGCTCCTCGTTTTCGATGGTGAATTCGATCTCCATCTCTTCGCGCAAGCGAGCGCGACAGAAATCGCCATAGCGCACGAGGTCCGCAAAGTTTTGCGGCAACACCTCTTCGATGGACCGGCCGCGCGGATCTTTGGTCAGGTACATGACATCGCGGTCTTCCGCATCCGCCAGCGCGTCGCGCCCTTGGCTTTTGCAAAGGTAGCGACCACGGATTTCACGGTGTCCGGTGGTGCCGTTTACGAACTGGATCACGCCCGAGCCGCAGATCCCCTGCCCGACACCCAGCACCATTTGCTGCACGACAAGCCCAAGCCCAGCATCTGCAGGCGCGCCTTTGGCCTGACGCAACAGTCGTGCCGTGGTGCCTTCCCATGCGCGCGCCATCGAGCGCAGGATTTCCTTAAGCTGAACCTTGGGATCTTGCGGGAAGTATTCGTCGGTCTCTTCCTCATACAATTCCAACGCCTCGCGCAGCGTATCAGCGGTCGGTGTGTCCAAGGCGTCAAACTCATCCGGGTCCAGACGTCCGACATGCACAGCATAGGACTGGATAAAGCGCAGATACAGTGCGTTGGCGGCGGTTTCCCCGTGGGTTTCGAGCAGGTGGGCATGCACCTTATCATTCATGCCGATGTTCAAAATGGCGCCCGGCCCGCCCCAGTCGGGATCTTCAGAAGACGGACGCACCGATACCAGCGGATCCGGGCCAAACAGCTCCATCATCGCGTCCAGATCGGGCAGTTCTCCGGCCGAAACGCCGTGCACTGCGTCAAAATCAAGCGCCACCGTGCGCGGCACCGGCATATCCAGCCGGATCAGCCGTTGCAGACACTTCGCCCGCCCCCCGTGCCGAGACGTTTCAATCGCCGCCGTCGGGGTGATTTCCGTGAAACCCAAATCTTGATCTTTCTGCACCGCAGCACCGCCTTTCACCCGTCACCATAGCGCGGATGTTCTGTCACACAAGGGGGACATGCGTGATCGTATGGCGGAAGGGGCATTGCCCCAACACTTAGCCTTCGATGCGGGACAAATCAGCCACGCCGCCACAGATCATACGAATGCGCGACAAAAGGTTCAGACGGTTGCGCCGGATCACCTGATTGTCCGCATTGATCTGCACAGCCTCGAAGAACGCATCAATCGGCGCACGCAGGGCAGCCATCGCGGTCATCGCGGCGGCGAAGTCTTCGGCCTCCATCGCCGGGGTGATCGCAGCTTCGGCCGCATCCAGCGCAGCAAAGAGCGCCTTTTCGCTGTCGTCCTCGGCGAATTTCACATCCGCACCGTACGAGTATTCGACGCCATCTTTTTCCTCGGCCTGCGCCAGAATGTTCGACGCGCGTTTTACCCCTTGGATCAGGTTCTCGCCATCTTCGGTCGACAGGAAGGTCGCCAATGCCTCGGCGCGTTTGACCAGAAGCGTCAGGTCATCATTGCCCGGCATTGCAAGGCAGGCGTCGATCACGTCGTGCCGGATGCCTTTGTCGCGCAGGTAAACTTTCAGGCGGTCATGGAAGAACGACAGAAGATCGTCGGATGCATCCGGAATCTTGTTTTCAAGCGCAAGAAACGCGGTTGCGGGCAGTCCTCCGAGCCGCTCCTTTACCGCTTCAAACGCGGCGCCAAACACGCCGTGATCTGCGATTTCGTTTAAGAGCTCTTGAACGTTCTCTTCCGAAAGCGCGGGATCAAGTTGGTTCTCAACACGGAGCAATTGCGCATCAAAAAGCTTATCCAGATTGATGCGCAGGTTGTTGTCCAATACCAAACGGATAACACCCAGCGCGGCGCGGCGCAGCGCAAACGGGTCTTTCGAGCCGGTTGGCTTTTCGTCGATGGCCCAGAAGCCCGTCAGCGTGTCCAGTTTGTCAGCCATCGCCACGGCAACCGAAACAGGCGCCGAGGGCACATCATCGGACGGACCAAGCGGCGAGTAGTGTTCGAGTGCGGCATCGGCGACTTCAGTCGAATAGCCCGCAGGCGCGGCATAGTATTTGCCCATCAGACCCTGCAGTTCCGGGAACTCATAGACCATTTCCGACGACAGATCGGCCTTGGCCCAACGGGCGGCTTTTTCGGTCAGTTTGGCGTCTGCATTCACCGACGGGGCCAGCGCACGCGCCATTGCGGCGATGCGGTCGATGCGCTCGGCCTGCGTGCCCAGCTTGTTGTGGAATGTCACGTTGGACAGGCTGTCCAGCCACGGCTGACCACCCGCTTCAGCGACGCGGATG
>CALJDH010000229.1 GCA_938023895.1 uncultured Aliiroseovarius sp. | reverse complement strand
AGAGGCCGTTGCGCCCCTGCTGGTTGCCCAAGCCGGAGCCGATCTGCACATGCCGTTCCTTGTCTCGGAATACACTGACTTCTACGCCGGTCGTCAGCACGCCGCGAACATGGGCGCGATCCTGCGTGGCTCGCCCGATCTGCCCGCCAACTGGCTGCACATCCCCATCGGCTATAACGGTCGTGCGTCGTCTGTCGTGATATCGGGCACACCGATCCACCGCCCGAACGGCCAGCGCAAAGCCCCAGACGCCGAGATGCCCAGCTTTGGTCCCTCGATGCGTCTGGATATCGAACTGGAAATGGGTGCCATCGTTGGCAAACCGTCCGAGTTCGGTCAGCCGATCACCGTAGACGAAGCCGACGACATGATCTTTGGCTACGTGCTGCTGAACGACTGGTCCGCCCGCGACATTCAGGGTTGGGAATACCAGCCGCTTGGCCCATTCCAAGGCAAGGCGTTTGGCACTTCGATTTCCCCGTGGATCGTGACCGCCGCCGCGCTGGAAGAGTTCCGCGCCCCCACGCCGGAACGCGAGAAAGAATTGCTGCCCTATCTGGATGGCACCAAAGACGGTCTTTACGACATCGAGCTTCAGGTGCTGATGCAGCCCGAAGGCGCGGACAAGGCGAGCGTCGTTGGCGAAACCAACTACACCCGCATGTATTACTCGGCCGCCGAACAGCTGTGCCACCACGCGATTGGCGGCTGTGCGATGAATGTGGGCGACCTGCTGGGATCGGGCACAATCTCGGGTCCGACGAAGACCGAGTACGGCTCGCTGATGGAGATGAGCTGGGCGGGCCGCGAGCCCTTCACGCTCGACACCGGTGAAACCCGCACCTTTATCGAGGACGGCGACACCCTGACCCTGCGCGGTGCCGCCAAGGGTGACGGCTTCCAGATCGGCTTTGGCGATTGCGTCGGGCAGATTCTGCCTGCGAAAAGCTGGCCCAAGTAATTCAAGGAACACGGCGCAGGCGCGCTGGCCGCGCCCGCCACAGAAACAACGCGCAACAAGGAACTTAAAAATGGCAAAGGCATTCGCGTCGCAAGGCGACATGACCGAAAAGAAAATCACCTTCGACCAGATCGGTGAGGGGCTCTATGCCTTCACCGCCGAGGGCGACCCGAATTCGGGTGTGATCATTGGCGACGACAGCGTCATGATCGTCGAGGCTCAGGCCACCCCACGTCTGGCCAATAAAGTGATTGAGTGCGTGCGCTCGGTAACCGACAAGCCGATCAGCCATGTGGTTCTGACCCACTATCACGCCGTGCGCGTGCTGGGTGCGTCGGCCTATAGTGCGGATCAGATCATCATGGGCGACAAAGCCCGTGCGATGGTGGTTGAGCGCGGTCAGGAAGACTGGGACAGCGAATTCCAGCGCTTCCCGCGTCTGTTCGAAGGCCACGAATCGATCCCGGGCTTGACCTACCCGACCACCACGTTCTCGGATGACATGACCGTCTATCTGGGCAACCGCCGCGTTGATCTGATGCATCTGGGCCGCGCCCACACCTCGGGCGACATCGTGATCCACGTTCCGGACCAGAACGTCATGTTCACCGGCGACATCGTAGAAGACCACTCGGCCTGCTATTGCGGCGACGGTCACTTCTCGGATTGGGGTGATACACTGGACAACATCGCGTCCTTCGACGTAGACGCCATCGCGCCCGGTCGTGGCGGAGCACTGATTGGCAAAGAAGCCGTCGAGCGCGCCATCGAAAGCACCCGCGACTTTGTCTACAGCACCTACGCCCCGGCCGCCAAAGTGGCCGCACGTGGTGGGTCGCTGAAAGAAGCGTGGGACGCAGTGCGTGCCGAGTGCGACCCGAAATTCGCAGACTATGCCATCTACGAGCACTGCCTGCCCTTCAATGTCGCCCGCGCCTATGACGAAGCGCGCGGTATCGACACCCCTCGCATCTGGACCGCGCAGCGCGATCTGGACATGTGGGCCGCCCTGCAGGGCTAAGACTTTCGGGGTTCGGCCACGAGGGTCGGACCCCACACGAAACGCGCGCAGCCGGAGGAGAACCCGATGTTCGACGATAGATACACGCTTGCCTACAAGCGCTATCCCTATAAGAAATCTGCCGATCAGGATGCGGCGTCGCCCGTACGTCATCCGGTCGTTGTCATGGGTGGAGGACCCATCGGCGTCGCGACTGCGCTGGACCTTGGCCGCCAAGGCATTCCGACGTTGGTGCTGGACGATCACGAAGGCGTCGGCATGGGCTCGCGCGCGATTTGTTTCGCCAAGCGCTGCCTTGAGGTTGCGGGCCGTTATGGCTGCGGCAAGCCGATGGTCGACAAAGGCGTCGTGTGGAACATCGGTAAGGTGTTCAACAAGGACGATCAGGTCTTTGAATTCAACCTTCTGCCCGAAGAAGGCCACGAATACCCTGCCTTCATCAACATGCAGCAGCCTTACTATGAAAGCTTCCAGCTGGACCGCTTTGAAGAGCTGCAAAAGGACGGTGCGCCGATCGAGATCCGCGGCAAGAACCGC
>CALJDH010000228.1 GCA_938023895.1 uncultured Aliiroseovarius sp. | reverse complement strand
CGCGACAACAAGATCGTGGTGCGTCGGGACTGGCGGAAAACCTCGGACAAGATCCGCGGGGCGTTTGCGATTGCGCAGGATCTGGCGATGAAGGTGAAAGAGGCCAAGGCACAAGAAAAGAAAGCCTGATCCGATCAGGATTTGCGCTCCAAGGCGGCCAGATGTGCAACACCTTGCAAACACCGTGTTTCGCTCTTTGACAAGGTGGTTTTGACCCCTTATCCACGTGGGCACTGGGATGTCTAAAGAAAGATAGAAACATGGCATTTTTCGAGGGGTCTGGCAGCGCTGCCGGGACAACCGCATTTAAAGCGCTAAAAGGACTGGCCAGCAGCAGTGGATTGGCTATTTTCCTAGCAATTTCAGGGGGGGCTGCCACCACCCCGATGCCAGCACAGGCACAGACATATTCGTTTAACAAAGTTGAGATTGAAGGCACGCAGCGGATTGAGGCTGCAACCATCCTGTCTTATCTGGGAATCGTTCAGGGTCAGGCAGTCAGCGCGGCTCAGCTAAATGATGGCTATCAGCGCCTCGTCGGGTCCGGTTTGTTCGAGGACGTAAAAGTCATCCCGCGTGGCAATGTTCTGGTTGTACAGGTTCGTGAATACCCGACCATCAACGTCGTATCGGTTGAGGGCAACCGAAAAGTCAAAGATGAGGTCTTTGCAGATTTGCTGAAATCGCAGCCGCGTCGTGTGTTCAGCCCCGCGACTGCGGAAGAAGACGTCCAGACCATCGTCGAGGTATATCAGTCACAAGGCCGTTTGGCTGCCCGTGTAACGCCCAAGATCATTCGTCGTGCAAACAACCGCGTGGATTTGGTTTTCGAAGTTGTCGAAGGCAAGAATACCGAAGTTGAGCGCTTGTCTTTTGTTGGCAATCGCAAATTCTCGGATGCGCGCCTTCGCCGTGTATTGGAAACCAAGCAGGCCGGTCTGCTTCGCGCATTGATCCAGAAAGACTCCTATGTTCCCGAGCGGATCGAGTTTGATAAGCGGGTTTTGTCAGATTTCTATCAGTCGCGCGGATATGTGGATTTCAAGATCACCGGTGCGACCAGCGAGTTTTCGCGAGAGCGTGATGCCTTCTTTATCACGTTCCAGGTTCAGGAAGGTCAGCAGTTCCGTTTTGGAGAAATCACGACTGTTTCTGAAGTTGAGGGTGTAGACACCGCAGATTTCCATGCAGCGCAGAACATCAAATCCGGGAACGTCTTCAGCCCTGCACAGTTGGACAATGCGATCGCCCGGATGGAGCGTCTTGCCATTCAGAAAGGCTTGGACTTCATTCGTGTTGATCCGCGCGTCACCCGCGACGAACGCAACCAGATTCTGAACATTGAACTGGTTCTAACCCGCGGCCCGCGTATCATCGTTGAACGCATCGACATCGAGGGCAACGCCACCACATTGGACCGCGTGGTGCGCGACCAATTCCGCGTGGTCGAAGGCGACCCCTTCAACCCGCGCGAAATCCGCGAAGCAAGCCAGCGTATTCGGGCTCTTGGTTTCTTTGCAGACGCGCAAGTTGACGCGCGCCCCGGTTCTTCCCCCGACCAAGTTGTGATCGACGTCGATGTCGAGGAGGCACCGACCGGATCGCTTAGCCTTGGTGGTGTATATAGTCTTGAAAACGGGTTCGGTTTGAACCTTGCGTTTACTGAACGTAACTTCTTGGGGCGTGGCCAATTCATTTCGGCCAGTTTCCAGAACACCGATGACAGCCTGAGCTTCTCATTCAAATTTGCGGAACCTGCCTTTTTGGGGCGTGATTTGGAATTTGGGATCGAGACCTATTACCAGTCCACGGACCAAGCGTCGTCGCGATACAATACCCGCTCACTGGCGTTCCGCCCGTCAATCGCGTTCCCGATCAACGAGTATTCGCGCCTCGGTCTGCGGGTCTATGCTGATGGCACAGAAATTACGGATGTGGACGCGGACAGCTCGGACCTGTTGAAGGCAGATGAGGCCCGCGGCCGCCAAGTTGGCGGTGGGATCGGCTTCTCGTACGGCTATGACACGCGTCGTAGCGGGTTGGACCCGGATCGCGGTTACCTGTTCCAATTGGATGGTGACATTGGCGGCGTCGGCGCCGATTACCAATATGCGCGTGCAACAGCATTGGCGCAGGCACTTACGCGGGTCATGAACGATCAGGTGACACTCTCGGCAACCCTTGAGGGCGGCGTTCTGGCCAGCCTGAACGGTGAAAGCTCGCGCGTTACTGACCGTTTCCGCTTGGGGCCGTCCAAACTACGTGGTTTCGCGACCAATGGTATTGGTCCTCGCGATCTGACCGCTCTGAACGAGGATACGCTGGGTGGCAACATGTTCGCAGTGGCGCGTCTTGAGGCACAGTTCCCGCTGGGATTGCCTGAAGAATATGGCATCACAGGTGGTCTGTTTGTCGATGCGGGATCTCTGTGGGGTCTGGATGATACGCTTGGCGGCACCATCGACGATGGCGCGCATCTGAGATCGTCTATCGGCGCATCGATTTTCTGGCGTACTCCGATCGGTCCGCTGCGCTTTAACTACTCTAAGGTTCTGGCCAAAGAAGACTATGACGAAGAAAACAACTTCGAGCTCACAATCTCGGCTCAGTTCTAATCAGAAAGTGCCTCGGAAGACCCGAGGCACTTTTTTTCGGCACATGTTTGGCATTGCTGCGCTGACGACGGCAATGTTCGGTATCTCACTGCCGACGATCGCGCTCGCACAGCAATCAGGCGCGACAGCAGTCTCACAGATCGTCACGATCGAGCGCCAAAGATTATTCTCGGAAACCGCCTATGGACAGCGCGTTATTGCGACAATCGAGGCTGAGCGTGCGCGCTTGGCGCAAAAAACCCGTGAAGTGGAAGCTAGCCTAGCGGAAGAGGAACTGCTGTTGACCGAGCAGCGAAGCTCTCTGGATCCAACGGCATTTCGCATTCTGGCAGATTCTTTTGACAAAAAAGTCAATGAGTTAAGAGCTGAAGGCGTGCAAAGAGAGCAGGAATTTGTAAGCGTTCTTGAACGCGAACAATCGGCGTTCTTCGAGCGGATCGGCCCAATTCTTGGGCGTCTTGTGCGCGAACTGGGTGCAGTCGTCATCCTTGATCGTCGCGCGATTTTGCTGGCGACGCAGAACATTGATATTACGGATATGGCCATTCGACGGATTGACCTAGAACTTGGGGACGGCGTCACCACTCCTGCCGCGCCTTCAAACAGCCCGTCTGAAGAAGAACAGCCTGACGTATCTGGTGATCCGGTGGACAGCAGCGCATCCGAGGATGCCAACAACAACTGAATCGGATTGTTTCGCTTAGGCAGGGCTGTTAATCAGTGATGTCAGACAATTGGCGTGAAAAGCGCCGGGACAGAAGGAAAAACAGACATGGTCGACGTGCCCAGCACAGCTGATATTCAGCTTATTCAGGAATGTATCCCCCACCGCTATCCCTTCCTTCTGGTGGACAAGGTCGAAGACATCCGCGCGGGTGAATTTGCCCGTGGCATCAAGATGGTCACGATGAACGAGCCGCATTTCCAAGGTCATTTCCCGGGTCTTCCGATCATGCCGGGCGTGACGATCATCGAAGCGATGGCCCAGACCTCGGCCGTGATGGTCTCGCTTTCGTTGGATCTGGTTGGGTCGGGTGCCGTGGTCTATTTCATGGGCATCGATACTGCGAAATTCCGCCGCAAAGTCGTTCCGGGCGACAGGCTGGAACTGGAAGTGACCACCGTACGTGGCGGCGCAAAGGTCTGGAAATTTGACGGCGTTGCCAAAGTGGATGGCGAGGTTGCTTGTACCGCCACCTTCATGGCGATGATCGACGTCACTGCTGGAAAGGGCTGAACATGGGGATTGATCCCTCGGCCAAGATCCACGCGAGTGCCATCATTGAAGATGGTGCTGTCATAGGCGCGAATTGCCAGATTGGCCCTCTCTGCACGGTTGGGCCACAGGTCAAGCTGGGCAAGGGCGTCGAGCTGAAATCGCATGTCGTTGTCACCGGCGACACCGAGATTGGAGACGAAACCGTCGTGTTCCCGTTTTCAGTCATCGGTGAAATTCCGCAGGATCTTAAATTTGCCGGAGAAAACACCAAGCTGATCATCGGCAAACGTAACCGCATTCGCGAGCATGTGACCATGAACACCGGCACTGCCGGCGGAGGCTATGTTACCCGTGTGGGCGACGACGGGCTGTTCATGGCTGGATGCCACGTGGCGCATGATGCTCAGATCGGCAACAACGTGATCTTGGTGAATAACGTAGCCGTCGCAGGTCATGTGGTGATCGAAGATGACGTGATTGTTGGGGGCCTCTCCGGGCTACACCAATGGGTGCGTATTGGGCGCGGGGCCATCATCGGAGCCTTGTCGATGGTCACCGCTGACGTGCTGCCACATGCGTTGGTCCAAGGCCCGCGCGGAGAACTGGATGGTTTGAACCTTGTGGGGCTGAAGCGCCGTGGCGTGGATCGCGCAGACATCACCGCCTTGCGTGCGGCCTTCCTGATGCTGAAGCAGGGCGAAGGCTCGTTTCAGGAACGCGCGGCGCGTTTGGGCGAAGAAAGCGACAGCGCCTATGTGCGCGAAATGGTCGAGTTCATCACGGGCGACAGCGACCGTGGTTTTCTGACGCCGAAGTAAGCGCCCATGTCGGACCGCCTTGCCATCATCGCCGGAACCGGAGAGCTGCCGCAGCAGATCGCGACGGCCAATTCCGATGCGCTTTTTGTGACGATCAAGGGCGTCGAAGTCTCGGTGCCAGACGGGTTCGAGCATGTGGACGCGAGCTATGAAAAGCTCGGGGCGCTGTTCAAGGCGATGCGCGGGGCAGGGGTCGCGCGTGTCGTATTCGCGGGCAAGGTGGATCGGCCCAAGCTGAACCCTCTGCGTATGGATCGCGTGACCTTGGGGCTGTTTCCCCGTGTGAAAGCGGTGCTTGGCAAGGGCGATGACGCGCTTCTGCGTCTTGTCGCCGAGGTGTTTGAGGAGCAAGGGTTCACTGTCGTAGGCGCCACAGAAGTGACCGCCGCGCTGGCCATCGAGGCCAGTCACGCCGGTCGCGCGACCAGCGCGCAGGATCGTGCGGATGCGGACCGTGGCTGGCAATTGCTGGACGTGTTGGCGGGCGAAGACATTGCGCAGGGCGTTGTGATCGCGGGCGGGCAGTGTCTGGGCATTGAAAGCATCCAAGGCACCAATGAATTGCTGGCTTTCGCGGGTAAGACGCCAGAGCATTTGAAGCAAGGTGCGCGTGGTGTCTTTGTGAAGCGCCCGAAGCCAGGCCAAGACGGGCGGATGGATATTCCGACCGTTGGTCCGGACACAGTGCGTGCGGTGGCGGCGGCTGGTCTAGGTGGGATTGTCTTGGAAGAGGGCGTGATCGTGTTGGAGCGGGCCAAGGTGGAAGCGCTGCTGGCCGAACATAATCTGTTTCTGGACGTGCGAAAGGGGCAATCATGAAGGTTTTCATGATCGCGGGCGAACCCTCTGGCGACCGTTTGGGTGCGGCCTTGATGGAGGGATTGAAAACCCTGCGTCCGGACGTCGAGTTCATGGGCATCGGTGGGGTTGCGATGGAAGAGCAGGGGCTGACCTCGCGCTTTCCGATGTCGGAACTCTCGGTCATGGGGATTGCCGAGGTTGCGCCGAAATACTTCCATCTGAAACGCCGCATTCGTGAAACCGCCGAAGCCGTTGTCGAAGCCGATCCGGATGTGCTGATCACCATAGACAGCCCGGACTTCTGTTTGCGGGTGGCGCGGATCGTGAAGGAAGACGAGGTTGAAGGGCAAACCTTCGGCCATGATATTCCCATTGTGCATTACGTGGCCCCGTCGGTCTGGGCGTGGCGCCCCAAACGTGCGGCCAAGATGGCCCGTTGGGTAGACCACGTGCTGGCGCTCTTGCCGTTCGAGCCACCTTATATGCAGGCCGCAGGCATGGGGTGTGACTTTGTGGGGCACCCGGTCGTGGCTGAGCCGCAGGCAGATGACGCGGCGGCTCAGGCGTTCCGCAATACACATGGCATTGGAGACGCACCGCTGTTGCTGGTCTTGCCCGGATCCCGAAAGGGCGAGGTCTCGCGCTTGGCCGAGCGGTTTGGCGAGGTGATTGCCCATGCTAAACGTGAAAAGCCTGATCTGCGGATCGTATTGCCCATGGCGCAGGGCGTCGAGGAATTGGTGCGCGAAGTGACATCGACATGGTCCGTATCGCCCATCCTGATCCCCGCCGCACAACAGGAAGACAAACGGGCCGCGTTCAAAGCAGCGGATGTGGCGCTGGCGGCCTCCGGTACGGTGTCCTTGGAGCTTGCTGCGGCACACACCCCGATGGTTATTGCTTATGACATGAACTGGCTTAGCCGGTTTCTGATTGGCCGGATGCTAAAGATCGACACCGTAACGCTGGTCAATCTGGTGTCCGAGACCCGCGCAATTCCAGAGTTTCTTGGAAAAGACTGTACGCCGGATCGGATTACGCCCGCATTGTTGGCGGTCTTGGATGCGCCAGAAGCCCAGAACGAGGCGATGCGGGTGACGATGGAGCGCCTTGGCAAAGGCGGTGAAGCGCCTGGACTACGCGCCGCACGTTCAGTGCTATCCGCGATCGGTTAGCGTTTCCACGCTCAACAGACTTTAATTTCCCTGCCTCTCGCTTCGCTCAAACGGGAATTTGAACGTAACTTTAAGTATCCGTCTCGTGGAAGCGCTCTAACCGCGCCAGATCCAGCCGCCGCCAAAAATGCGCGGGCCATCCAAGTCGTAGAACACGCAGGCTTGACCGGGGCTGACGCCTTCTTCGGGAGTCAGCAGCTCTACTTCGGCTTCCGTGTCCGAGATCGGGCGGATGATCGCCTCGCGCGGGGGGCGGGTTGAGCGGATTTTGACGCCCAGATGCCATTCGGTGCGAGAGGTAAAAGGCTCATCGCCCAGCCAGTTGATCTCACGCACCGGAACGACGCGGGTGGCCAGCATCTCTTTCGGGCCGACGACGACCTGCTTGTTGTCCACGTCCAGCTTCACCACATAGAGCGGCTCGGACAGGCCGCCGATGCCAAGGCCGCGACGCTGACCGATCGTGTAGTGAATGACGCCCTCATGCGTGCCCAGAACGCGGCCATCCGCATGGACGATCTCGCCGGGCTCGGCAGCACCGGGGCGCAGCTTCTCGATCACGCCGGCATAGTTGCCATCGGGTACGAAACAGATGTCCTGACTGTCGGGTTTATCTGCGACCTCAAGTCCGTATTTCCGTGCGAGTTCACGGGTTTCCGCTTTGGTCCTCAAGTGACCAAGTGGAAAACGAAGATAGTCCAGTTGCTCGGGTGTCGTCGAAAACAGGAAGTAGCTTTGATCGCGTACGGGATCAGCGGCGCGGTGCAGTTCCGCCCCGTGATCACCCATGGACCGTTGGATATAGTGACCGGTCGCCATGCAATCGGCGCCCAGATCGCGGGCCGTTTCCAATAGGTCCTTGAATTTTACCCGTTCGTTGCAGCGAATACAGGGTACGGGGGTTGCGCCACCCAAATAGCTGTCGGCAAACTCCTCGATCACCGCATCCTGAAAGATGTTTTCATAATCAAGCACATAGTGGGGGAAACCCATGTCCTCAGCCACGCGGCGCGCGTCATGGATGTCAATCCCGGCGCAGCATGCACCCTTCTTGGCCAGCGCAGCGCCGTGGTCATAGAGCTGCAGCGTGACACCAATCACGTCATAGCCTTCCTCGGCCAGCTTAGCAGCCACAACCGAGCTGTCCACGCCACCGGACATGGCAACGACAACCCGCGTGTCAGCAGGGGACTTGGCAAAGCCAAGAGAATTCAGCGCAGGCGCAGTCGTTACAGTAACCGACATGTTGGGATCCTTTTCAAAGCGTATCGGAATATAGGAAAATTCGAACGAACAACAAGGGGGCGCTTCACAGATCTTTAAGCCTGTCTGGGCATGGTCGGTCCAGACTATCTGTGAGGGTTCATCATGTATCTAAAGAAAATCGAAGGGCCACGTGCTGTCACTCTGCCAGACGGCTCAATCATGACGCGTGCGGATCTGCCGCCACAAGACACGCGTAGGTGGGTAGCCAGCCGGAAAGCGCGTGTGGTCAAGGGGATAAGGCATGGACTTCTTACGAATGATGAGGCGTGTTCGCTTTATGATCTTTCGGAAGAGGAGCTTGAAGAGTGGTTGCGGGCCGTAGAATTGCATGGGGAAACTGCCCTGAAAGCAACAGATTTACAAAAATATAGACAACCATAGGTAGTATTCGCTAAAAGTTCTTTTAGGGTAACCTGCGATTAACCATTTCACGCAATGTTCAACCCAAGACAGAACCAGATGCGGAGAAACCCATTATGAGAATCCTTCTTGTTGAAGATGATCCGACAACATCGCGTAGCATTGAGTTGATGCTGACACATGCGAACCTGAACGTCTATGCGACAGACTTGGGCGAAGAGGGGATCGATCTGGCAAAGCTTTATGATTACGATCTTATTTTGCTTGATTTGAACCTTCCCGATATGAACGGACATGAGGTTTTACGTCAGTTGCGCATGGCCCGTATCGACACGCCGATCCTGATCTTGTCAGGGGCCGACGACACCGAAAACAAAATCAAAGGTTTTGGCTTCGGGGCAGATGACTACATGACCAAACCCTTCCATCGTGAAGAATTGATTGCGCGTATCCATGCCATTATTCGGCGTTCTAAGGGGCATTCGCAATCTGTGATCAAAACGGGCCAAGTTTCGATCAATCTCGATGCGAAAACAGTTGATGTAGATGGCCGGCCGGTTCATTTGACTGGCAAGGAATATCAGATGTTGGAACTTTTGTCGCTTCGCAAGGGAACGACGCTGACGAAAGAAATGTTCCTGAACCACCTCTATGGTGGAATGGACGAACCGGAACTAAAGATCATCGACGTTTTCATCTGCAAATTGCGCAAGAAACTGTCGACAGCAACGGGTGGTGAAAACCATATCGAAACCGTCTGGGGTCGTGGTTATGTGTTGCGAGATCCGGAACCTGTTGAACTGAACTCACAGATTGCGATTGGTGCGTAGTCGCAGAAGCACACTGGAACTCTTGCATCTAGTATTGGAAAGGGCGGCTTGGCCGCCCTTTCATTGTTAATCGCCTGCGAATGCGCGTGCGATATGTGACGCAAGGCGCGCATTGTTCTTTACCAGAGCAATGTTGGCGGTCAGCGAAGCGCCTTCGGTAGCGTGGAAGATGCGATCCAACAGATAGGGCGTGACATTTTTAGCTGAGATGCCATCGGCTTCGGCTGCAATAAGGGCCTCTTCGATCACTGGCGTAATAACCTCGCGCGGGATCTCGGCTTCAATCGGGATCGGATTGGCAATCAGTTGTCCGCCTTCAAGGCCCATTGAGGCACGGGTTTTAGCCGCTGCGGCGATTTGATCCGCGCTATCCAAGCGCAAGGGGGCCGCAAGGTCCGATTTGCGCGACCAGAACGCCGGGAAACTGTCTTGTCCAAAGGCGATGACTGGGACGCCGAGTGTTTCCAGAACTTCCAACGTTTTTGGCAAATCCAGAATTGCCTTCGCGCCAGCCGCCACCACGGTTACGGGCGTTTTCGACAGTTCGCGTAAGTCTGCCGAGATGTCAAAGCTGGTTTCAGCCCCGCGATGCACGCCGCCGATTCCACCAGTCGCAAAGACCGAAATCCCGGCCAGGTGTGCGGCAATCATGGTTGCCGCAACTGTGGTGGCCCCCGTACCTCCGGTCGCAATACATGCTGCCATGTCCGCGCGCGACAGTTTCGCGACGCCTTTTGCCTGACCCAACGCGTCCAGCTGTTCGTCATTCAAGCCGATATGAAGTCTTCCCTCAAGCACTGCAATTGTCGCGGGGACAGCACCGTTGTCCCGAATGACGGCTTCGACTGCACGGGCGGTTTCGACGTTCTGCGGAAAGGGCATGCCGTGCGTGATGATGGTGCTTTCCAGAGCGACGATTGGCGCGCCGGTATCGCGGGCGGCGGCGACCTCGTCCGAGAAATGCAGGGGCAGGGTCATAGGTATTCTCCTGATACGTATTGGGCGGCGGTTTTTTGCGCCATTTCAAGTGCGACACTGGGAGAATTCCCGGCAAGTTCGGCCGCGATATGCGCCGCCATGAAGGTGTCTCCGGCTCCGGTAATCCGACGCACGCGGACCGACGGGCAGGGGGTCAGAATCACACCCCGCTGGTGATGGCCGTCGGCGGCAAAGCTTCCACCATCGGTGACCAAAACGCGCGTCGCTCCGGCATCCAAAAGTCCCTGTGCGGCGGTGCTTGCACTGTCATATTGGGTCTCGGTCAGATAACCAGCTTCTTCGCGATTCACATAAAGCGTTGCCCCGGGGTGCCGCATCAAAGGCGCCAAGCGGCGCGCCTTGCCGGGGCTGGCAGGAGCCACCCGTAGATCCGCGCGGGCGAAACTGGCATGGGTTGCGATGTCATCTAACAGCACGCGTGTCAGGTTGCCGTCGAGCGCAATCGTGCCCGAGTATGGATTGCGTACGCTTCCCAGTCGGCCGTCTTCCAACGGGGCGAGGATCGCATCCCCTGCCGCTTCGAGTGTATGCGCATCGGCGACTGCTGCAATCAGCCCCTCAGGTCCTTCAATCGCCATGTAGCGATCGGTTGGGAGGCCTTCTGGGCGGTATATGAACTCTGTGTTCATTCCCCGCGCTGCGCAATCATCCAAAAGCTCGTTGCCCTCGCGATCCCGTCCGATTGCAGTCAAAAGCGCCGACCGTAACCCAAACCTTTGCAGCGTCATGGCGATGTTCATCGCGACGCCGCCTGGCAGGCGTGTTATGCGGCCTGGTTCGTCCGACCCAACGCGCATCGAATGGGGGGTGCGCCCAATGATGTCCCAGAGTACCGAACCGATGCAAAGAATATCCTGTGTCATGCCCAGTTTTGTGCCGTGAATTTAGTGGAAGAACAAGCCATGACCACGGGTCGTCGTTTTAGACTTGCACGGCCAGCCGTCGGCCTATATACGCGCGCTCACAAACCACAGGTGCTGTGCGGGCCTATGGGGGAGACATCCCCATCGTGTCCACCGGTTGAAGGGAAACCTTCGAAACGCAGCGCCGAGGATGAAACCGGAAAGGATATAGAAATGGCATTGCCTGATTTCTCGCTGCGCCAGCTGCTCGAAGCTGGTGTTCACTTTGGTCACCAGACCCAACGTTGGAACCCCCGTATGGCCCCGTTTATCTACGGTGAGCGCAACGGCATCCACATTTTTGACCTGACACAGACCCTGCCGATGCTGGACGCTGCGCTGAACGCTGT
>CALJDH010000227.1 GCA_938023895.1 uncultured Aliiroseovarius sp. | reverse complement strand
GCTAGCAGGACTCGAACCTGCGACCTTCCGTCCCCCAGACGGACGCGCTACCAGGCTGCGCCATAGCCCGACTGAGGCCCTTACATAGTGATTTTCACGGGCAGGGCAAGCGAGAAAAGAGCGGAAAATGCGCATTCTTTCTAAAGACGTTGCCCAAGCCTGTTGCAGGGTCATTCTGCCTGCCCATTGTCCGAAGGGGCAGGGGCCATGCGCGCCGCCAGATCGGATAGGCGCGCGGTCAGATTGCGCAGGGCATCTTCCGGCAGCGGCGTGCCTGCGGCACGGAGTACGCGAAGACGTGTGACAGCCAAAGCGTCCGGCGCGGGGGGGAAGGCGTCGTCTGACACATCCGCCGCAACATGCGAGATATCGATTGGGGCCGGCACTTCTGGGACGCGATCAGCCTCTGCTGCGGGCTCGGCTTCTGCAGGCTGTGCCACCTCGGGCTCAGGCGTAACTTGCGAAATTGCAGCGTCGACAACCGTGTCGTCGTCGGCGGGCCCCGAGGCTTCTTCTACTGGGTGCGACGCGGCAATGTCGGCGTCAAGCTCGGTCGGCTCGACATGGTGTTCGGGCGTGGCGGGTTCTGGGTCAGGTGCCGAATCCTCAACGATTTCCGCGACTTGTAAGAACTCTGGGGCGAAAAGATCCGGTTCGTCAGTGCCGTCGTCCCTCGGTTCGTCGGGGGCCGTATCCATGCCAGCTGCGTCTTCTGCCGCATCGGTCAAGGTTGGCGGCGTCTCGTCAATCGCGTCGTCCGGCGATTCTTCCAAAGCTTCTTGCGGCTCCGGCGGTGTTTCCTCATCCGCAGGCTCAACAGAGGTCAGCGCGTCGTTTGAAGCCGGTTCTTCGACAGCCTTGGTTGGCGGTGTCAGCGGGACGACATTCGACCCGTCAGAATTCCGCATTTCGTTGCTGTCCAGCGGAGGCGACATGGCCGCCACGTGCTTCACGCCTTTTTCGCGCAACAGTTTCTGCACGCCGCGAATGGTCATGCCATCTTCGTGCAACAGCTTCCGAATGCCGCCCAAAAGCTCCATATCCGCGGGGCGATAATACCGCCGCCCCCCGGCACGTTTGACGGGCTTAACCTGTGCAAAACGGCTTTCCCAGAAGCGTAGAACATGCGTCGGCACACCCAACCAATCGGCCACTTCGCTGATGGTGCGAAACGCGTCCGGAGACTTCTTGTCCATGATTGTGTCTGCCTTCTAATCCGTGGCTTTAGGTTGCTACAGGGTGCCTTTAGCTGTCCTGATCAGCTTTTGTTCCCATCCGCGACGCGATCTTTCATCAGATGCGACGGGCGGAAGGTCAAGACGCGACGCGGCAGGATAGGCACCTCCTCCCCGGTTTTGGGGTTGCGGCCAACGCGCGCCGCTTTGTCGCGGACGGAAAATGTGCCGAAAGATGAGATTTTGACGCTCTGGCCAGATACCAGCGCGTCCGAGATGTGGTTCAAGACGTTTTCAACCAGTTGCGCGCTTTCATTGCGCGACAGGCCGACCTCGCGAAACACGGACTCGCTTAGGTCCATGCGGGTCAAAGTCTTTTCACTCATATTGTCCCCCTGAATTGCTTTTTCTGCCCTTGTTATGGGTGCTTGGGCACCGGGCATGATCAGATATTGAAGTGAAGCATGGAATTTTTGAAATTCCGAGTCAATATCAATGGCTTGCGAAAGCAGAAGCTTGCCTGCGCATTTCAGGGTGAAAATGGCGATGTGGTGCCCAAACAGAGCGGAGCGGGGTGTTACCAGCGCAGAACCACGGCACCCCAAGCAAGACCGCCACCGATGGCTTCGGCGACCAGAAGGTCTCCGTCTTTGATCTTGCCCTCACTGCGCGCGACTGACATGGCCAGCGGGATCGACGCCGCCGATGTATTGCCGTGATCCTGAACGGTGACCACAACACGATCCATTGAGACGCCCAGTTTCTTGGCCGTGCCTTGGATGATGCGGATATTGGCTTGATGCGGCACGATCCAGTTCACATCGTCGTCGGTCAGGCCGACTTTCGACAGGGCCGTTTCGGCGGTCTGGGCCAGTTTTCCAACCGCTTGGCGGAACAGCGGGTTGCCCTGCATACGCAAGTGGCCCGAGGTTTGCGTGGTTGACACACCGCCGTCCACATAGAGCATCTCGCGCAGGCGCCCGTCCGAGTTCAGGTCCGCCGACAGGATGCCGCGATCGGTGTTTTCTCCGGCGCCTTCTTCAGCGTCCAGCACCAGCGCACCCGCGCCGTCGCCGAACAACACGCAGGTCGCGCGGTCTTTCATGTCCAGAATGCGCGAGAATGTTTCGGCGCCGATGACGAGAACGCGTTTGGCCTGACCCGATACGATCAGCGCGTTGGCGTTGGTCAGGGCGAAGACAAAGCCTGCGCAGACGGCCTGTACGTCAAAGCCGAAACCACGCGTCATGCCCAGTTCGTTCTGGATCATGGTGGCGACCGACGGGAAGGTCAGGTCCGGGGTTGAGGTGGCAACCACGAGGGCGTCGATGTCATCAGGTTCTAGCCCCGCATCGGTAAGGGCCGCGCGTGCTGCGTTCGCGCCCATTTTCGAGGTTGTTTCATCTTCTGCAGCGAAATGACGGCGTTCGATCCCCGAGCGGGTGCGAATCCATTCGTCCGACGTGTCTACGATGTCTTCGAAATACGAGTTCGGAACCACGCGTTCGGGCAGATAGTGCCCGACGCCTTTGACCACGGCGCGAAGT
>CALJDH010000226.1 GCA_938023895.1 uncultured Aliiroseovarius sp. | reverse complement strand
ACGCTCATGAACCTTGAAAGCCCCGGCCATTACTGGATCTTCATCACGCTGTTGATCGGCACGCCGGCGCTGTCGATGATCGGTGCCTTTGGGGCTGCCCTGACCGTGGGCCTGAAGCGCGGCGGGTTGCTTCTGTCGCTCTTGGTCCTACCACTTTACATCCCCACGCTGATCTTCGGGGCCGAGGCCGCAACGCGGGGAACAGCGGGCCTATCGGCCTCGACCCCATTGTTGATGATGGCAGGGATCACCGCCGGATCCATCGCCCTGCTACCATTTGCCGCCGCGGCTGCCTTGCGTGTGAACCTGAGATAGGTCAAATAACCTAGGGCAGCGCCATGTGCTGCCTGCGCCACCGACTGAAGGAAGCCACAGAGGAAACACATGTCACTTTGGGAATTCGCAAACCCGGTCAAGTTCATGGCCCTCAGCGGCAAGGTTTTGCCTTGGGTAATTGGACTGTGCGCCGTGACCCTGATCCCGGGAATGATCTGGGGCTTTTTCTTCACGCCCGAGGCCGCCAACTTCGGTAACTCGGTCAAGATCATCTACATCCATGTGCCAAGCGCGATGATGGCGATCAACATCTGGGTGATGATGCTCGTCACCTCGTTGATCTGGATCGTGCGCCGTCACCATGTCTCGGTCCGCGCGTCCAAGGCGGCTGCGCTGATCGGGGTCACCATGACGGTGATCGCCCTGATTACCGGAGCGATCTGGGGCCAGCCCATGTGGGGCACCTATTGGGCATGGGACCCACGCCTGACCAGCTTCTTGATCCTGTTTTTGTTCTATCTTGGCTACATGGCGCTTTGGGCCGCCATCGATAATCCGGATACCGCCGCTGACCTGACATCCGTCCTGTGCATCGTAGGATCGGTTTTCGCCGTGCTCAGTCGCTATGCGGTAAACTTCTGGAATCAAGGCCTGCATCAAGGCGCGTCCCTGTCGCTGGACAAGGAAGAGCACGTGTCGAACGTCTATTACCAGCCCCTGTTGCTATGTATCGCCGGATTCATCCTGCTGTTCGTTGCCCTTGTTTTGATCCGCACCCGGACCGAGCTTCGCTTGGTGCGACTGCATCGTTTGGACGTTCGTGAAAGGATGAAAGATGCTTGAGCTGGGAAAATATGCGGACGCGATCCTGTCGTCCTGGATCATTACTCTCGGACTTTTGATCGCGCTGGTCCTTGTGACTTGGCGCCGTTCGGTCCAAGTGAAACGTGAACTGGATGCGGCCGAAGAAAGGGCAAAGCGGAATGACTGAGCAGAAAAAAGGTATCTCGTGGCTGATGATCCTGCCGCCCGTCCTGTTCATGGGGCTTGCTGCGATGTTCCTGTGGGGCATGACGCAAGATGACCGCAATGCTCTGCCGTCGACCCGCGAAGGAGGCATTGTTCCCGCGATGCAGGTCACGGCCTTTGATGGCGAGCCGGGCTTTACCCAAGAGGACCTGAAAAACGGTGGCGTGAAACTGGTGAACTTCTGGGCCAGCTGGTGCGCCCCCTGCCGGGCCGAGCATCCTTTGCTGGAACGCTTGTCCGAGGAAGGCGTGCAGATCAACGGAATCAACTACAAAGACGATCCAGCCAACGCCAAACGTTTCCTAGCCCAACTGGGCAATCCCTACGCTGCTTTGATGGCGGACGCGGATGGGCGCACAGGTCTGGAGTGGGGCCTTTACGGTGTTCCAGAGACTTTCGTGATTGCCAGCGACGGCACTGTGGTAAAGCGCTTTGCAGGCCCGATTACCGAAGGCATTCTGGAAAGCATCATCCGTCCCGCCATCGCCGAGGCGGAAATGCGTTAAGTTGCTGAGTTCAGCATCAGGATGATGATGGCAAAACCAAAAGATTCCAGCAGCGGAATCGGGATATGTCGAAATAAATTACTCAACTAACTTAGACCTCACTTGGTAACGTCGCCGATGGTTGAAATGTGACCATCGCGCGCTTGGTACAGGGTAAACTGGCCGGTCACCGTGATCTAGAATGCAATCTAGAAACGGTTTGTTTTTCTAACGTTAGTTTAGCGCGATGCGGTGTGTTCAACAGTGACGCACATCACTTGGTGCAGGCAAACCTTCATAGGTAGAGCGCTCAAAAGCCAGTTGTCGGAAAACGATCCGCGACGTGCCGAATTATCGAATCAGAACTTAGTTTTCCATCCTTGAATAGCGCTAGAACTTCCCGGCATTTCGCGAAGCAGCTGTGGCTGCGCGGCGGATTAGATGCCCCCGATTTCCTCCACTTTCCATAGCTAAGCTTTGAAATTTCCCGCTCTGCGGGAAACTGTAACAAACACCTCGCAAATCCTTGATTGGAAGGTCAGGTCCGGGATCGCTATCTAGAGAACAGAGCACAACAGAAAGAGACACCGATGCGGGCACTACTGACCGGATTGATCAGCATAGTTCTAAGCACCTTTGCCGGGCTGGCCGTCGCCGGGGAGCGTCCCGTCGTGGTGGTCGAGCTGTTTACGTCGCAAGGCTGTTCTTCCTGCCCGCCCGCAGACGCGTTTCTGGGCGAGTTGTCGCGTCAGGATGACGTTCTGCCTTTGGCGATGCATGTGGATTATTGGGACTATATCGGGTGGAAGGATACCTTTGCTCGACCCGAGCACACCAAACGCCAGAAGGCCTATGCCTACGGGTTTGGGACCAAGTCAATCTATACACCGCAGATGGTTATCGGTGGCGTAGATCAGGCGGTGGGTAGCCATGTGATGAAGGTGATGGAGATCCTGCACCGCCACCAGATGGCCGTTGGACGCGTCAGCCTGTCTACCCATGACGGTGAGAACGGACGCATTGTCCGCGTGGCCAACATCTCGAACATGCCCTTGCCCGAGCTGGTAATTGCACAGATCGTTCACTTTACACCCAAGGCGACTGTGGCTGTTAAGCGCGGTGAAAACGCAGGGCGCTCGATCACATCGACCAATATCGTGACCAACATACAGGCGTTCGGGAAATGGGACGGCAAAGGCGAGATTGAGTTCAGGCTGCCCAATCCTGTGGCCCCTGAAGGGCAGAGCGCGGCGATCTTGTTGCAGGCCACGCGGATGGGCGACTATCCCGGAGAAATCGTGGCCGCGATCGCGCTGGACTGACGGTTAGGCACCGTCTGGCATCTGCCAACGTTTGTGGATCCACAAGAACTGATCCATGTTCTGACGTACGCGCGCTTCGAACCGGTCGTTGAATTCCTGCATCATGGTTTCTGGATCCGAGTGTTCGATCGGCTCTTCCACCACAACATCGAAATCCACCCCATTTTCCTTGCGGATTGCGAAGACCGGGATGAACAACGTGTTGTATTTCAGGGCCATCTCGGCGATGGCGAGCGTGGTCATTGCGGGCTTGCCGAAGAAGTTTAGCTTAGCGCCTTGATCTTCGCGTTGATCCAAAAGGATCGCCAAAAGCCCACCACTGCGCAGATGTTTGACCATGCTGCCCATACCGCGCCGGGATTGTTCGAACGCCTTGCCTTCGAAGCCTTCCATACGCTTGATGTAGCTTTCGTTGAAATAAGCGTTGGACATCGGGCGATAAAGCGCGCCGGTGTTGAAGCCTGACTGGATCAGGACTGCGCGGGCGGCGTCATAATTTCCGAAATGGCCCGAGGTTGCGATGATCGGGCGCCCCTCGGCCTTGGCCTGTTCCAGCGCGGCAACACCCGGCCCGCTCAGCCGGGTGTTTTTCATGCGATTGAACAGTTCGTCGCCCGACCACATTTCGGCCAGGAAACGGCCCGCATTGGTCAGAACGGCACGCTCCATGCGCTTGACCTCGTCCGCCGGCATATCGGGAAAGGTCAGCGCCAGATTGTTGCGAATGCGCTTGTCATAGCCCGCGACGGGACCGATGACGCGCGAGGCAAACCAGCCCACTACAGGCAGGCGCATCTTATAGGGCAGGATACGGGGCAGGTTCAGCACACCGGCCAGCGCCAAGTGGGTCAGATAGGGGCCTGCCCCACGTTTTTCTTGCACCATTTGGTTGCTCCCGGTCTTGTACCCATCAACCGAATGGGCTGCCGGTCACACATAGCGGGCAGCGCTGCAGCCTGCAAGCTTCAGCCTTGGTGTCAGTCATCTTCATCCGGTGTGATCAACGTGATCTCACCCTCCGTTTCAAGGGTGCGGATCTGGGCGATCACCTCGTTCATGGCGGCATCTCCGTCAGCGGGTTTGACGGAGCCACGTTCTGCCATTTCTTCTCGAATGCCCTCGGCCAAGCGTTTCGACATGGCGTCGAGGATGAAATTCGCGACAGGCTCCAGATCGCCTGTGGCTGCGGCGAGGGCTGTGACAAGAACCGTCTGGTCGACATCCTTGGTGACTTTTGGAACGTCGCCCGGTTGCAGACGCTCGGGGATGTTGGCGAAAGTGAAGATGGATTTACGCACTGCGCTGGCAAATGCGGTGTCTTCTTGCTCTAGCCCATCCAAAACCTCTTCCCGTGTGGTCGCGGCCGAGACGTTGAGGATCGAGCCGACGCGTTCGCTGGGATCGTCGTCAAAGGCTTTGGCAGGGCGATCGCTGAGCTGCTCTGCCAGTGATCGCCCGATCCGCGCGACCACGTTGGGTGCGATGGTGCTGGTCAGCGAGACCGCAAACGCGATCTTGCGGGCTGATTGCCCGGGAAGCTTGCCCAGTAGCTCTGCCGCAACCGATGTTTTCAGCTTTGACAACAACACCGCTGAAACTTCGGCGCTTTCATGCTCCAGCAGCGGTAAAAGCTGCTCGACTGGAGTGTTCGCAACAGTCACCCAAGGATCATGTGCGATCTCGACGCCCGAAAGTTCGCGCACGCGTGCGGCTGTGGCCGGGCTGATCGTGCCATCTAGCGCAGACAGCGTGTTTTCCAAACCGCCGGGGAAAGACAGTCCGATCTCTTCGATCTCGTAGACGAATTCGTCGATCACCGCTTTCAGGGTTGCTCGGTCCACATAGCGCATTGTGGACATCTGGTGGACCAATTCCCCCTGCAAGCTGTCTGGCAGATCTTGCAAGGCCAATTCGGCACCTTCTGCCAGCAAGAGCCGCACGATGATGGCCGCCTTCTGACGCCGCGAGAGATGTCGGGGAAGATGGCGCAGAGGTTGCGCCAGATGGATCGTGGGGTCAGGAGCACCACTGGGCATCACCTGTCCTGGACCTTCCCCCGGTATCAGGTCTGCCCCAACCGTCATGTCATTTGGCACAGCGCCGCCTCCGCCTTGGTTTCAGGCAGATTGGCAGCTGTGGGTTAAAACCACCTTTACGCCGGGCAGATCAGGCCGATTTTTCGTCGACACACGCTTGTAGTTTGTCGTTCCAAACCTGTCCGGCCGCGCAGGTCGATGCTTCATGCGAACCGCGGTTGCATTGGCCAGCGATGGACAGCGTTGGGATAAGGGCCAACATGGCTGAGAAAAGCAGGGTCTTGAAGTGCATAGGGGCCTCCTGTTCAGAAGGCCCCTAGCATAGCACAGATGGGCGATGCGCCCAAATTCAGCGCGGATCAGCTGTCGCCAAAGACGCGCTTGAAGATCGTGTCGACATGTTTGGTGTGGTAGCCCATGTCGAACTTTTCGTTGATCGCGTCGACGCCAAGCGCCTCGACTACGGCCTCGTCGGCCAGCAGCAGTTCGCGGAAATCCAGACGTTCTTCCCAGACTTTCAGTGCGTTGCGTTGCACCATCGAATAAGCGTCTTCGCGCGACACACCAGCCTGCGTCAGGGCCAACAGCACGCGCTGCGACATGACCAGACCAGGGAACTTGTTCATGTTGTCCAGCATGTTCTCGGGGAAGATCAGCATCTTGTCGACAACGCCGGCCAGACGGTGCAGGGCGAAGTCCAGCGTGACGGTGGCGTCCGGGCCGATGCCGCGCTCGACCGACGAGTGCGAGATGTCGCGTTCATGCCACAACGCCACGTTCTCCATTGCCGGGATCACGGTCATGCGGACCAGACGGGCCAGACCGGTCAGGTTTTCGGTCAGAACCGGGTTCTTCTTGTGTGGCATGGCCGACGAGCCCTTCTGACCCATCGAGAAGAACTCGGCGCCTTCCAGAACTTCGGTGCGCTGCATGTGGCGGATTTCGACGGCGATGTTTTCAATCGACGAAGCGATGACGCCCAGCGTGGCGAAGAACATGGCGTGGCGGTCACGCGGGATCACCTGCGTGCTGATCGGCTCGGGGCGCAGGCCCAGCTTCTCGCAGACATGTTCTTCAACGGCCGGGTCGATGTTTGCGAAGGTGCCAACCGCGCCCGAGATCGCGCCGGTGGCGACTTCCCAGCGGGCTTTTTCCAGACGGTTCTTG
>CALJDH010000225.1 GCA_938023895.1 uncultured Aliiroseovarius sp. | reverse complement strand
AGAACCTTGGCAATTGGGGCCACTCTTTTCGCCTCGAATACAACATCTGTTTCAAGCTTGCCACGCCGATGGAGCAGGAGCCATCCACCCCATCTGCTTTGGGTCCTTCTTCACATTTGTCACCCAAACCGAGTGACACAGCGATGACACAAGACTGCATGCAAACTGGTGACACAATGCGCGAACGGTAGACGGATACCATCTAACCGGTTCAAACAAATACCAAATCAGGGAAAGGAAATTGGTGGAGCCTAGCGGGGTCGAACCGCTGACCTCTTGCATGCCATGCAAGCGCTCTACCAACTGAGCTAAGGCCCCATCCATGACAGCCAAGTCGCTGCCTGTGCGCGGTATTTATGCAAAGGCGCGGAGGGGTTCAACCCAAAAAATGCGCCTTTGCAAAAATTCTTTGACGCTTATTCGTCGTCGTCCGCTGGCATGTCCGCGATTTCGTCCAGCGACACATCTTCATCATCGTCGTCGTCCAGAACATCATCGCCCAGATCAACATCCGCTGCATCGTCATCATCCAGAACCGCATCTGCGTCATCGACCAGATCGTCCTTCATGACTGCTTTGTCTTCTTTGTCGGCAACCATCGTGCGCGACCCTTTACCGGTGTCCAGATTAACGACGTCACCCGTATAGGGGCTGACCACCGGATCGGCGTTCAGGTCGTAAAAGCGTTTTCCGGTCGTCGGGCATACACGTTTGACGCCCCATTCAGCTTTGGGCATTTGAAACCCTTTCCGTTCATACTGACTCGTCTGAGATTTCAGGCAACTGCCACAATGCAGCATAGGTGTCAAAGCCTTTTGCCGCAAAGGGTTGACGTTGGACTGATTCAAGCCACATTGAGGGGCATGTTGTTTCGAAATTCACGCAATCGGCTGACCGAGAACACCACCCTGACGCTTGGGTCGGCCGATCCGGTTGTGATCGAATTGCGGGCCTCAAAGCGGGCGCGAAGGCTGTCACTGCGGGTGTCCCGGCTGGATGGGCGCGTAACGCTGACCGCGCCGCATGGGGCCAATACCGACGAAGCCATCACCTTCGCGACCGAGCGTCTGGACTGGATCCGGGGCCATTTGGCCCAGACGGCGCCCAACGCGGTACCGGCCATTGGCTCTACCCTTCCCTTTCGCGGGCAGAGCGTGACGCTGGTGCGCGGTCAGGCGCGCGTGGTCGAAGTTGCGGGCGATTGCATGTTGCTGCCCCCGCAATCCCCCGACCGCGATGCGATCCGGGCCGAGATGTTCCTGAAGGAAGCAGCCCGCGCGGCGCTTGTGGCCGCCAGCGACACCTATGCCGCACAGGTCGGGCGCGCCTATGGGCGCATCACCTTACGCGATACGCGGTCGCGCTGGGGCTCGTGCAGCTCGCGCGGCAATCTCAGTTACTCTTGGCGGCTGATCATGGCCCCACCCGAGGTTCTGGACTACGTGGCCGCCCACGAAGTCGCGCATCTGGTGCACATGGACCATTCACGCGCTTTCTGGGCTCAGGTCGAGGCGGTCTGTCCAAACTACAAAGCCCCAAGAAAATGGTTAAGGGAATACGGGGCGGAATTGCATAGATATCGCTTTCGCGATTGACGCCTTCTGATTTTGTGATCACAATTCCCCGCATGCAAAGCCAAATTCGCCCAACATCGGACAACACCAGCGCGCATGAGCGGGTCTATCGCCACCTGCGCACCCGCATCATGCACGGCGAGCTGGACCCGGGCGAAAGCCTTACCATTCGCGGGATCGGCGCGGAATACGATGTGTCGATGACCCCCGCGCGCGAAGCCGTGCGCAGGCTTGCAGCGGAAGGCGCGCTGACACTGTCCAGCTCGGGTCGCGTGACGGCGCCAGATCTGTCCGCTGAGCGGATTGAAGAGCTGACGGCCCTGCGTGCCCTTCTGGAGCCAGAGCTGGCCGCACGCGCCCTGCCCCGCGCTCACATGACCCTGATCGACCGCCTGCGCGCCATCAACGCCCGCGTGTCGGAATGCGTCGCCAATCAGGACGCCATCGGCTATCTGCGCACCAATCTGGAATTCCACCGCACCATCTATCTGCGCGCGCAGGCCCCCGCGATCCTTGCGATGGCCGAGACCGTCTGGCTGCAGCTGGGCCCGACCATGCGCGCGCTCTATGCCAGCGGACAGCGCACCGACCTACAACGCCACCACCGCATGATCCTATCCGCCCTCGCCGCCGGGGATGAACCCGCCCTTCGGCTGGCAGTCCGCACGGACGTGACGCAGGGCCTTAAGATGCTGGTCGGGTAACGCGCGCCGACCTCGGCTTGGTCGCAATGAACAACACCGACGCGCCATAAAACGCGGACATCAGCGATCCGGTCAGCACGCCCAGACGCACCATGTTCTGCTGTTCGAGCGTGTCGAAGGCGAGCCCCCCAATAAACAGAGACATGGTGAAGCCGATCCCGGCGAGGCAGGCCAGCCCATAGATCATCGGCCACGTCACCCCATCTGCGCGTTTAGACAGGCCCGTACGCTCGGCCAAATAAACCATGCCTACGATGCCGATCTGGTTACCGAAGAACAGGCCCAGAGCCACTGCCAACGTCAACGGTGCCATCAGTGTCTCAACGGACAGCCCAGCCAGCGGCACGCCCGCATTGCCGAATGCAAACAGCGGCAGGATCGCGAAGCTGACAATCGGGTGCAGATCATGCTCCAACCCTTTAGCGAGGGACTTGCCCTTCGCGTTTGGCGCCAACGGGATCGCAAAGCCCAGCGCCACACCGGCAAGCGTGGCATGTACGCCGGATTTCAGAACCGCCAGCCACAGGATGAACCCCACCAGCAGATACGCCGTCAGGTTCGACACGCCACGCAGATTCATGACGGTCAGCGCACTGAGACAGAGCGCAGCAATAGTGAGCGCGTATAGCGATAGGTTGGACGTATAGAACAGCGCGATGATCACGATGGCGGCAAGGTCGTCGACCACGGCCAAGGTCAGCAGGAAAGTCTTCAAATGTGCAGGCACACGGTCTCCGAACAGGCTGAGGACGCCAAGCGCAAAGGCGATGTCCGTCGCAGCCGGAATGGCCCAGCCCTGCGCTTCTAGGCTATCGATCCCGACCACACCCAGGAAGATCAGCGCGGGCATCGTGATCCCGCCGATGGCACCGTAGACGGGAAGCGAGGCCTGTCGCCAACTGGACAGGCTGCCCTCTTTGATCTCTCGCTTGATTTCCAGCGCGACCAACAGGAAGAACACCGCCATAAGTCCGTCATTGATCCACAAGATCAGTGGTTTCGAGACCGCAAGCTCTCCGATCGCCCACGTGGCTTTTGTCGTAAGCATCGCGTCGTAGTACGGCTGAAGCGTGGGCGTGTTTTCGAACACAAGCCCCGACACCGCAGCCAAAGCAAGCGCAATGCCCGCCGCAAGGGTTGGATCAAGACCTATGACTTTTTTCATGTGATTTCCCCGCGAAATTTCGTTTACCTACAGGTGGTACGTAGGTTTCGCGCTTCAAGATCACTTTTCCGATTCTTTTTGTCGGAAAGACGTCGCAAGGAAGAGGCAATCAGTCCATCACATTCTGAAACGCCGCGATTTCAGCATCCAATCGATCCGCATTCAGTGCGTCTTTTTCTGGCACAATAAAAAGCACCTGCCGACCGCAGTAGTCTGCACGCGTGACGAATTCCTCGACCAGATGATAGTGTGGGCGGTCCATATAGTCGTCGAAAACAATACGTGTGCCCGGCCGCGCATGCCGAAGCGATGTCAGAAAGCAGCAAACCCTGAAACGGCCGTCAATCAGGACCAAATCGGGTTCGACTGACCTTTGGCGCCACATTTGGCTGGTATAATCGTGAAACCGATCCCGGTCCGCATAGCTGATAGGGCGGCCCCACTTCTTCAGTTCACCAAGATCAATATGCGTCAAGTGAAGACGGTTCACCGCGTCACGCGGCACGCGATCCCAAACCGTATCAATCCACTCTGAACTGGTATCCGTTGCAAAGATCTTCGCCGTGGTGTTGTCGGCCATCCAAACCGTGCTGGCGCCGCAGCCGTATTCGAAATAGGTCCGACAGTCTGCAGCAAGAGATTTGAAAAGCGCATCATGTCCTGCAAACAGAGGCTCCTCATCCGGGCGCGAGGGGGACGGCTCCTTTGTGACCTTCTGGGCCAGCTTGGCAAGCGATCGGACGCGCGAGCTGTCTTTTTTCTGGCGGATTTTCAACATCATAGCTCCAAGCCCGTTACAGCACCCTTTGTGGCGTCCGTTTGCAGTGCAGTGCAATTTCCGCGCTACAGCTTCAGACACTATTCTACCTTACGCATGCACCAGCTAAAGGGAAGTTTTCACGCCAGCAACACCCATAGTGGTCGGTGGGGAACTCCTGCGTGACACCACTGGGCGACAAAAAGCAAAAGGCACGCCACATAGCGTGCCTTTCTAAATGTTTGTGTCAGAAACTTACGCGTGGATGGCGCCGTCACCGCAAGCCAAAGCCGCTTCACGCACTGCTTCCGAGAAGGTCGGGTGGGCGTGGCAGGTGCGGGCGAGATCTTCGGCCGATCCGCCGTATTCCATCAGCACGCAAGCCTCGTGGATCAACTCTCCAGCGGCTGGGCCCATGATGTGAACACCCAGCACGCGGTCAGTGGCTTTGTCGGCCAAAATCTTCACGAACCCGTCGCCCATGAACACGGCCTTCGCACGGCCATTTCCCATGAAGCTGAACTTGCCAACCTTGTAGTCGACGCCAGCTTCTTTCAGTTCTTGCTCAGTCTTGCCAACCGAAGCAACCTCGGGCGAGGTGTAGATCACGCCGGGGATCACGTCATAATTCACGTGGCCAGCTTGTCCGGCGATGCTTTCCGCAGCTGCCATACCTTCGTCTTCGGCTTTGTGCGCCAGCATCGGACCTTCGGTCACGTCGCCAATCGCCCAAATGCCGGGAACCGAGGTCTTCCAGTGGTCAGTGGCGATTTGACCGCGCTCGGTCATCTTCACGCCAGCGGCTTCCAGACCCAGACCATCCACGAACGGACGGCGGCCGGTGGCAACCAGCACAACATCGGCGTCGATCGCGTGCTCGCTGTCATCTTTGCGCAGCTTGTAGTTCACAGTCGCCTTGGTCTTCTTGGCGTCTACGTTCTGAACGGCAGCACCCATGATGAAGTTCAGGCCCTGCTTTTTCAGAGTGCGCTGGAAAGTCTTCTGGATGTCTTTGTCCATGCCCGGGGTGATGTCGTCGAGGAACTCAACCACGGTCACTTCCGACCCCAGACGCGCATAGACCGAGCCCATTTCCAGACCGATTACACCGGCACCGATGACAACCATCTTCTTCGGGATTTTCGGCAGCTCAAGCGCACCGGTCGAGGTCACGACGACTTTCTCGTCCACCTCAACGCCCGGCAGGCTCGACGGCTCGGACCCCGAGGCGATCACGATGTGCTTGGCATCGTGCACTTCGTCACCCACCTTGACCTGACCAGCCGCGGGGATCGAGCCCCAGCCCTTCAGCCAGTCCACTTTATTCTTCTTGAACAGGAACTCGATGCCCTTGGTGTTCTGACCAATGACGTCGTCCTTATAGGCCAGCATCTCTTTCCAATCGACCGAGGGGCTTTTGCCCTTCAGGCCCATCTTGGCGAAGTTATGCTCGGCTTCGTGCAGGCTGTGCGACGCATGCAGCAGCGCCTTCGAGGGGATACAGCCCACGTTCAGGCAGGTGCCGCCCAAGGTCTCGCGACCCTCGACACATGCGGTTTTCAGGCCCAGCTGAGCGCAACGGATCGCGCATACATAGCCGCCCGGGCCACCGCCGATT
>CALJDH010000224.1 GCA_938023895.1 uncultured Aliiroseovarius sp. | reverse complement strand
GCCAAAGGCAATGTTTTCCGCGACCGACAGGTGCGGGAACAGCGCATAGCTTTGGAACATCATGTTCACCGCGCGTTTGTTTGGCGGGATCGGCGCCACGTCTTGGCCGTCGATCAGAATTGTGCCCTCGGTCTGAGTTTCAAATCCACCCAGCATCCGCATCATCGTAGTCTTGCCGCAACCCGACGGCCCCAACAGCGCAAAGAACTCTTTCTCAAAGATGTCGATGGTCAGGTTGTCGATCGCGGTGAAGTCCCCAAAGCGCTTGGTGACATTCTGGAACCGGATCAACGGCGTGGCCTGGGCATCTTCCCAGGGGGCAAACTCGGCAGGAGCCGTGGCAAGGGCGGCGTCGGACATGATGAACCTCGGGGAATAAAGGAACTCCCCCCGGATGCGAACATACCGGAGGGAGTGGGAGAGTGGGCTTAGGTGCCCGACTTGATTTTGGTCCACAGACGCGTCACGACGCGCTGAACCTTCGCCGGATAGGGCGTAGTGGTGTACAGCGTACCCAGCGCCTCTTCGGTCGGGTAGATCGCCGGATCGCCGATCACATCCTCTTCCAAATGAGCTTGCGACGCTTCGTTGCCGTTGGCGTAGTAAACATAGTTCGACGCCGCCGCCATATTGTGCTCGTCCATGATGAAGTTCAGGAACGTGTGCGCAGCTTCCGGGTTCGGAGCATCCGCCGGGATCGCCATTTGGTCGAACCACATCAGCGAGCCCTCTTTGAAGGCGTTATAGGCGATCTCGACACCATTATCAGCTTCCGCTGCGCGGTCACGCGCCTGCAGAACGTCGCCCGACCAGCCGACAGCTACACAGATGTCGCCGTTTGCCAGTGCGTTGATGTATTCCGAGCTGTGGAACTTCTGAACATGCGGCGCGATGGCAGCCAGAATCGGCTCGGCCTTGGCAATCACCTCGGGATCGTGGCTGTCCGGGTCTTCACCCAGATAGGCCAGTGCAGCCGGGATGATCTCCGACGGGGCATCCAGAATGTGCACGCCGCAGGAAGCCAGCTTTTCCATGTTGGCCGGGTCCATGATCAGCGCAAGGCTGTCGATCGGAGCGTCTTCGCCAAGTACTTCCTTGACCTTGCCAACGTTCACGCCTGCACCGGTGGTGCCCCACATGTAGTTGATCGAATACGCGTTGCCCGGGTCATAGGCGGCGGTGCGCTCGGCAATTACGTCCCACATGTTGCCGTGGTTGGACAGCTTCGACAGGTCCAGCGGCTGGAATGCGCCTGCAACGATCTGGCGCTGCAGGAAGGTGCCCGAGGGAACCACAACGTCATAGCCCGACCCACCGGCCAGCATCTTGGTTTCCAGAACCTCGTTCGAATCGAACACGTCATAGATCAGCTCGATGCCGGTCTCTTCCTCGAATTTCGTCAGCAGTTCTTCGTCGATATAGTCCGACCAGTTATAGACGCGCACTTCTTCCGCGGTGGCAGCAGTTGCCCCCATCACAAAGGCTGCGCTCATCAGTAGCCAAGATTTCTTCATACACTCTCTCCCTGTTTGGGGCATGACGCCCGTTTGCGACATTTGATCAAAAAAATGCGATTCACGCAATATGGTAAAATTGCGTAAGTCATAGTAGGTTGCTTTCAAAGGTTATCTTCGCAGCCAGAATAGGCAAAAAATTACTAACAACGGGGGCAAACTTGTCTGAACACCAAGCCAAACTGCCAGATCATCAGCGTGTTTACCGTAAATTGCGGGAAATGATTCTGTTTGGGGAACTGGCGCCAGGCCAGCCCGTGACCATTCAGGGCTTGGTCTCGACATTGGATGTGGGCATGACCCCAGTGCGCGAGGCGATCCGCAGGCTGACCTCGGAAGGGGCGTTAGAGTTCAAGGGGAACCGCCGCGTTTCGGTGCCTCAGCCCGACATGTCGCAGTGGAACGACATCGCCTATGCACGTCTCTCAGTCGAACCCGAACTGGCGCGGAAAGCCACAGAAAACATTGGTGAAGAAGAGCTTTCGCGGCTGACATCTTATGATGATCAGTTGAATGCAGCCATCGATAAAGGCGATGTGCGCGGGTATCTGGAACACAACTATCGCTTCCATGCCTACCTCTATGACCTTGCCGGATCCGAGGTTCTGTCCTCCATCGCCAATATGTTGTGGCTTCGCGCTGGCCCTTCGTTGCGGGTGGTGCTTGGTCGCTATGGCACGGCGAACCTTCCCGACAAACATGCAGAAGCCATGGCCGCCATGCGCGCGGGCGACGGTGAGGGGGTTGCGGCGGCTATCCGCGGAGACATCGAGCAGGGAATCGCTCAGGTCCGCGAGACGCTTTTGTCGGCCTGAATTTGATCAGATCGCAGGTCATGCGTTGACAGCTTAATTTTTGATCATATTGTGAACTCAGCTTTTGGTGCGATCCAAGGGGTGGGTGATTCTCCTGTCCTTGGGCGCGACCCGACCACGTTTCTAGGAGATCCAGGATGAACAAGATCACCAACCATCTGCCCACCGCCGAGCTTCAGGCCATTGATGCCGCGCACCATATGCACCCGTTCACCAATGATGGTGAATTAGGACAGAAAGGCGCGCGGGTGATCACCTCGGCCAAGGGCGTGTTCCTGAAGGACAGCGAAGGCGAAGAGATCTTGGACGGCATGGCCGGCCTGTGGTGTGTGAACATCGGCTATGGCAATGAAAGCATTGCCGAGGTCGCCGCCCGCCAGATGCGCGAGCTGCCCTATTACAACACTTTCTTCCAGACCACCCACGTCCCCGCAATTGCGCTGGCCCAGAAGCTGGCGGAACTGGCCCCGGGCGATCTGAATCATGTGTTCTATGCCAATGGCGGCTCGGACGCGAATGACACCAACATCCGGATGGTCCGCACGTATTGGGCCGAGAAGGGCCAGCCAGAACGCGATGTGATCATCTCGCGTTGGAATGCCTATCATGGCTCGACCATTGGCGGCACCTCGCTGGGCGGCATGAAGGGCATGCACGGTCAGGGCAGCCTGCCGATCCCGGGTATCGAGTTTATCGACCAGCCGCACTGGTATGCCGAAGGTGACGATACTGATCCCGAGGCTTTCGGCCTTGAGCGTGCCAAGCAGTTGGAAGCAAAGATCAAGGAAATCGGTCCAGAGAAAGTGGCCGCTTTCATCGGCGAACCCGTACAGGGCGCAGGTGGTGTGATCGTTGCCCCCGATGGTTACTGGGCTGAAATTCAACGGATTTGCAAGAAGTACGACATCCTTCTGATCGCAGACGAGGTGATTACCGGCTTTGGTCGTACCGGCAACTGGTTTGGCAGCGAAACGCTGGACATCACGCCTGACATCATGACGGTCGCCAAGGGGCTCAGCTCTGGCTATGCGCCGATTGGGGCGTCGATTGTGTCCGATAAAGTCGCGGAAGTTCTTGCCGGGACCGAGTTCAACCACGGTTACACATATTCTGGTCACCCGGTGGCCTGTGCGGTTGCGCTGGAAAACCTGCGCATCATGGAAGAGGAGGGCATCGTCGAGCATGTGCGGGACGTCGCGGCCCCGTATTTGGCTGAAAAATGGCACGAGTTGGCCGATCACCCGATGGTGGGCGAAACCAAGATCGTGGGCCTGATGGCCTCGCTGGCGTTGACGCCCGATAAAGAGGCACGTGCACCCTTTGCATCGGATGCGGGTACTGTTGGATTTATCACCCGCGAGCGCTGCTTCGCCAACAATCTGATTATGCGCCACGTCGGTGACCGCATGATCATCGCTCCCCCGCTGGTCATCACCACGGATGAGATCGACATCCTGATCGCCCGCGCCCGCAAGGCGTTGGACGAAGCCTATGAGATCGTGAAAGAAAAAGGCCTTCTGGTCGCTGGGTAATCCAGTTTCAGGGCGGGCCGTGGGTCCGCCCTTTCCTATACCTGAACTCCTGCAAGATCCGAGGGATCCATGGACCTGCTGACCGCCAACGACCGCCCCGGCGAATATCCCCAATCCTGGTACGCCGCCACGGCTGACGCGCCTGGCCCGTTTCCGGCCGCTCAGGGCGACGTTTCCTGTGATGTCTGCGTAATCGGTGGCGGGTTCACAGGCCTGTCGGCGGCCCTGCATCTGGCCGAACGTGGCTATGACGTGGTCCTGCTGGAGGCGCAGCGCGTCGGCTTCGGCGCCTCGGGTCGCAATGGTGGTCAGGTCGGCATGGGCCAGCGTCTGGACCAGGACGAGCTGGAAAAGATGGTGGGCAAGGACGACGCCCGCAAGCTTTGGGACATGGCGTCCGAAAGCGTGCAGTTGGTGCGCGACATGGTCGCCAAACACGCCCCAGACGCCGGGTTCACGGATGGCATCATCCACGCCATGCACCGTGCACGCTATGTGCCCGAGGATCACGCCTATGTGCGCAAGCTGAATGAAGACTACGGCTATGATCTGATCCGCACCGTGGATCGCGAGGAAATGCGCGAATTGTGCGGGTCGCCCGCCTATCACGGCGGCTCGCTTGACATGGGGGCAGGGCATACACATCCGCTGCGCTTGGCCTTTGGCATGGCGCGGGCGGCGGTGGCTGCAGGCGCACGGATTTTTGAGACCAGCCGCGTGACCGATGTCAAAGAGGGCGGCACGGTAACCGTTTCGACCGACGCCGCTAACATCCGCGCCAGCCATCTGGTCTGGGCCTGTAATGGCTATCTGGGAAACACGCAGAGCCATGTCGCCGCGCGGGTCATGCCGATCAATAACTACATTCTGGCGACCGAGCCTTTGGACCCGGGGTTCGCCAAATCCCTGATCCGAGACGGGCACGCCGTGGCCGACAGCAAGTTCGTGATCAACTATTTCCGCCTGTCCGAGGACAACCGCATGCTGTTCGGCGGGGCCGAGAGCTATGGCTACAAATTCCCGAAGGACATCGTGAAACTGGTGTCAAAGCCGATGCTGGAAATCTATCCGCAGCTCAAAGACACCAAGATCGACTATGCGTGGGGCGGCACGCTGGGCATCACCATGAACCGCATGCCGCATTTTGAACGGCTTCAGGGTAACGTGCTGTCAGCGTCGGGTTATTCCGGGCATGGCGTGGCGATGGCGACGCTGGGTGGCAAGATGGTCGCCGAGGCGATTTCGGGTCAGGCCGAGCGGTTTGACCTGATGGCGCAGGTGCCGACCCATCGTTTCCCGGGGGGCGTGGCGCTGCGCTGGCCGCTTCTGGTGGCCGCGATGCTGTGGTTCAGCCTGCGCGATAAGCTTTAGGAAAGATCTAAGCGTCTGCCCGAAACTTCGTTTCGGGCGTGGCTAACCTTTAGGCCCGCCCACATCGCTGGGGGCAACCGCGACGGTTTTCACAATCGCAAAAAGTTCCGTGCCGATGGACAAGTCCATTGCAGCAAGCGACCGTTTGGTGATCCGCGCCAATACGCGCCCGGCGGCAGTGTCCAGCGACAGGATCGCGCCCGGACCAGCCCCTTCCTGCACCCCCTGCACCACACCGGGCAGGCAGTTCAGGGCCGAGATCCCCTCGGGCCGTCCGCGCGACAGGATGACGTCCTGCGCTGCAATCCGGACCCGCACTGATGTGCCGGGATCTCGGGCGATGCGGGGCAGGAACAGAGGGATACCACCGGCATCTAACTCGGTCAGCCCGTCGGCGTGATGGGTGGCTACGCGGGCCTCAATTACCGCCCCAACCGAGCGCACGTCGCCGGGGCTGAAGCTGGGATCGCCCAGAACCTCGATCGCACTGCCTTGGCGGATTACGCGCCCGTTCTCTAACGCCACAACGGTAGTGGCCAAGCGCGCAACCTCGCTGGTCGAGTGGGTGACATAGAGAATGGGCACCTCGCCCTCGTCGCGCAGGCGCTCGAAATAAGGTAGGATCTCGTCCTTGCGGGGATCGTCCAGCGCGGCGAGGGGCTCGTCGGCGAGGATCAGTCGTGGGCGTGATAGAAGCGCCCGCCCAATAGCAACCCGTTGTTTCTCGCCCCCCGACAGGCGCGGGGTGCGGCGATCCAGAAGGTGGCCGATGCCCAGCATTTCGACGACATGATCGAAACGGGCAGGGTCCGCAGGCTGGCGGGTGACACGACGGGCGTAGTTCAGATTGCGGCGCACGGTCAGATGCGGGAACAGGCGCGCATCCTGAAAGACATAGCCGATGCGGCGTTCATGCGCGGGCAGGCAGATGCCTTGGGTCGTGTCCAACAACACATGGTCCCCAACCGCGATCCGCCCCGACACGTCTTGGGTCAGACCCGCAACAGCATCCACCACACTGGTCTTGCCCGATCCTGACGCGCCAAACAGCACGGTCAGGCCCGCAGGCGCAGTGACATCCACGTCCAGATCGAAACCGGGGCGACTTGCGCGCAGGGTGATCGAGAGGGCGGGCTGGGTCATGCGTCCTCCATCCGCTTGGCGACACGACGGGCCAGCACCTCGGACGCCACCAACGCGCCCATAGCGATGATAATCGAGATCACGACCAACCGGAGCGCTGCATTCTCGCCGCCCGGCACTTGCAGAAAGCTATAGATGGCGGACGGGACCGTGCGCGTTTCGCCCGGAATATTCGACACAAAAGTGATGGTCGCGCCGAACTCGCCCATCGCCTTGGCAAACCCAAGGATCGCGCCCGCGATGATACCGGGCAGGGCAAGGGGCAGGGTGACGGTGGTGAAGACCGACCAGCGGCTGGCGCCCAGCGTGGCGGCAGCGGCTTCCAGCTTGGGGTCCACGGCCTCGATCGATAGGCGAATGGCGCGGACCATCAGGGGAAAGCCCATGATTGCTGCGGCCAGCGCCGCGCCGGTCCAGCGGAAAGCCAGTGGCAGACCAAGTTTGGTGAGGGCCGCCCCAAGCGGTGCGGTGCCGCCGAAGGTCAGAAGCAGAAGGTAGCCTGTGACGACAGGGGGTAGGATCAGGGGCAGATGGACCAGACCGTTCACCACCTGCTTTCCGGGAAATTCTTTACGGGCCAACAGATGTGCGACCCAGATGGCGACGGGAAGGGACAAAACCGTGGCCCAGCCTGCGACCTTCAAGGACAGCGCGACCGCCTGCCATTCATCCGGTCCCAGCCAACTCATTCCGGCACCTCGGGGGCAGGCAGAAAGCCGTGGTTTTGCAGGATAGCTTGTCCCGCGTCGCTGGTCAGATAGTCCAGAAAGGCCGTTGCGGTGGTCACGTCGCCGGACGCGACGGCGGCTGCCGGATAGGTGATCTGCGGATGCGTGTAGTCTGGGAATGGCGCGACAAGGCGCGCTTTTGGTTCAGCCTGCGCGTCTGTGGCATAGACCACGCCCAACCGCGCCTCGCCTAAGGCAACTAGCGCCAGGGCGGCACGGACATTGTCGGTCTGCACGACATGGGATTTCGCCGCCTCCCAAAGACCCAGGTAAGTCAACGACGCCTTGCCGTACTGACCCGCTGGGATCGCGTCAACCAATGCCATGGATAGCCTGCCGCCGTTCAGAACCGATGCGAATTCTCCGGGCGTTGCTGGCAGAGTATTCGGGGAGGCCTGTTCTGCGGGCGCGATCAGCACCAGCGCGTTCCCGGCAAAGTCCCGGCGCGTGCCGTCCGCCAGCATCCCAGCATCCTCGACCGCATCCATCCAATCCGGGTTCGCAGACAAAAACACATCTGCGGGCGCGCCTAAGGTGATTTGGCGGGCCAGAACCGACGAGCCCGC
>CALJDH010000223.1 GCA_938023895.1 uncultured Aliiroseovarius sp. | reverse complement strand
GCGGCGTCGGCCGAGGGGTATTCGTTCCCGACAAATCTCGACACGGATCCCCCCAGTGGGGGCCTAGCTCCCGAAACGCAGGCAGCATTGGTCAGAAGATCCGTCCTTGAGCACGAGACCCAAATACAGCATATCAAGCTGCTTGACGCACAGTGCCGTCGTAGACGCGCATAGTTGCGCAACTACGGCGTGTCTAAGCGTAGGGGCTGTCCTTTTGACATTATCACCTATGTAGATGCGCAGGACGACTTCGGGGCGGTGGTACGCGCGCCCTATCTGGCTCAGTTCAAACGGATCCCGAAACAGGATTCATGGCGTCGAGTATCTGAACTGAAATGCATGAGACAGGAGCGCCACGTCCGGGCGCCCCTGCCTGGATCCAGCGTGATTGCCGCATCACCGCCGCGACGGCACCCGGCTTCTTCTCCAGCGCTCGACATTGATTGGGTGCTCTCGCCCAAGGCTGCGATGAAAACCATGCGCCGTTGACCAATTGAGGCACTACGAGAAGCTGTTGACTTGGTCGTCATTCCGACCGCGCGGGAAGCCGAAGTTCGCTGCTGGCGCAAACCGATCAAGCCGCAACGCTGAAAACCGGCATCCTCATTCTCTTGGAACGTCAAACCTTGGCGCGTTCGCAAAAATGGTATGGCGGGGGGCACAAACCTCTTTAGATGCAGAGATCATGCACATTTAGGGCACCGTGGAGCGGAGGGATGCCAATGCTTGACCGGTGATTGACGCCAGATTCATTGCGAGCGATCATCTTTTCTTGGATCGCGAGTTGGTCAAAATCTGGATGTCGTAGCGTTCTCATTTTCTGACTGGCAGCAGGCGCACGGTGCGCGGCATCTCAGACAGGATCTCGACACCATCTTGATGCAAAAAGGCGACGTCTTCTAGCCGGATACCAAACTCGTCATTCAGGTAAATCCCCGGTTCGATCGAAAACACGTTTCCAACCCGCAAGGGCTCGGGATAGTTCGAAGCGATATACGGCGGTTCGTGCACATCAACGCCCAGGCCATGACCAGTGCGGTGCAGGTACTCCGGCCCGTAACCCGCGTCCTTGATCACCTTTCGGGCGGCCTTGTCAACGTCACTGCATAGGGTTCCGGGCGTGGCGGCAGTCTCCGCGGATTTCGCCGCTTGTTCAACGATGCCGGCAATCTCATTGAAACGAGCACTCGGCGTGTCACCATACCAGGCACAGCGGGTCATGTCCGACGGATAGCCCCGCAAGCGGCACCCGGCATCAATCAGCACCGCCATATCGGGTTGCAAGGTCGCCGCGCTGGTATGATGGTGCGGGTAAGCGCTGTTCTTGCCAAAGGCGACAATGCAAAAGGCCGCCTGCGCCCCGTTTTCCTTGTAGTGATCAACAATGATATCGCGCACGTCACGCTCGGTCATGCCAGTGCGCAAGGCGCTAAATGCGCGCTTAAAAGCAGCATCATTCAATAGGGCACTGTCGCGCAATAACTTGCGTTCTTCGGCGTCTTTTTCGGCGCGCAGGAAACCAACCGTGTCCAGCGTGAAACGGTGCGTGGGGGCGTCAAGCTGGTCCAGCAGCAGGAACGAGAAATCCGTGCGCATCATCTCGTCCAGCACGATATTCAGGCCAGGGCGAAGCGCGTTTGCATCGGTCAAAAGCTGTGTCAGAGCCCCCTCTGGACCGTCTGCATCGCTCCATTCATAAAACGGCACATCCGCACATTGCGCGCGCGACGCTTCGGCGTTCAACAAAGGCATGAGCACGCCAATGTGGTCGGCCGTGACAATCGCCATGACCGGGCGTTCATCCCCATGCGGGTTCAAACCCAGAAGCCATTGCATATGGCTGCCCGGTCCAAGGGCGACCAGATCCGTATTGGTGTCGGCCATGCGTTCGCGAAGTCGCGCTAACCTGTTTGCTACCAAATCAGACATAGAACCTCTCCTTGGTGGTGCTCTATCGGGATGGGGTCAGCCGCGATGCCCCGGCAATCGGCTTTTCTGCGCGCCTTGCAAGACCACCAATGTTCCAGTCCACAGCATGCGGGCAGGAGTGTCGCCCAGTGTCTTCCACGAATGCGGCGTCATACCGTTGTAATGCAAGCTGTCGCCTTCGTTCAGGGTGAAGGCCTCGCCATCCAGGCTTTGTTCGATCGATCCGCTGAGGACATAGATGAATTCCTCGCCCTCATGCTGGAAAGTCTCGGACTGAAAGCCCGGAGGGCAATGCATGATGAAGGCGGACAGTTCATGGCCCGGGAAATCTGCGCTCAGCGCCTCGTAGGTCACGCTGCTTTCCGAGAGTGAAAACTTGCGCCGCTGTTCGGCATAGGACACTGCGTCCCCCGGCTTGGGTCGGGTCACAAAATAATCCAGCCCCAAGTCCAGCGCCCGCGCAATCTGGGCCAATGTCCCAAGCGACGGCGTAGCATTGCCCCGTTCGACCTGCGACAGATAGCCAACCGACAGACCGGCCTTGTCGCAAAGCTCTTTCAAGGTCAGCATGCGCTTTTTACGGCACTTGCGGATCAAGTTGCCCAGCTTGGCCCGTTCGAGTTGATCTGATGCCAAAATGCTACCCCCCTTTACGCTTGGTAAAGCCAAGGCCTACGCAGAAGGCCGGGGGTATGCAAGAGCACCGCACCCGTCAGCCCGACAACTGTGCCAATCGGGGCATAAGATCGAGCAACTGGGCGGTGTATTCCTGCTCGGGCTTGGCAAACAGCGTTTCGGTGTCCTGCACCTCAATCAGCTGGCCCTGTTTCATCACGCCCACGCGGTCGCACATCTGGCGCACCACCGGAAGGTCGTGGCTGATGAACAGCATGGTCAGGCCCAGATGCTCTTGCAGATCCTTGAGGATATTCAGGATTTGCGCCTGAATAGACACGTCCAACGCACTGGTGGGCTCGTCGCAGATCAGGAACCGCGGCTGCGTTGCCAAAGCGCGCGCGATCGAGATGCGCTGCCGCTGGCCGCCAGAAAACTCATGCGGGTACTTGGAGGCCGCCGCGCGCGTCAGGCCGACGCGATCCAGCAACTCATGCACCCGCGCGTTAATCTGATCCGGCGGCAAAAGCTTGTGATGCAACAGCGGCTCGGCCACGATGTTTTCCACTTTCATGCGCGGGTTCAGGCTGGAAAACGGGTCCTGGAAAATCATCTGGATCTGCTTGCGATAGTTCGCAATGCCTTGCGCCGACATCTCGGTGACATCGTCACCGTCGAAGTTAATGTGGCCCCCATCGACCGGCAACAGCGTACCGATCATGCGCGCAACCGTGGACTTGCCCGATCCGCTTTCCCCGACCAGGCCGAACACCTCGCCATCCTTGATGTCGAAGGACACATTGTCCACAGCGGTGAAATACGTGCGCCGCGACGGCAAAAGGGCGGACTTTTCAAGGAACTTCTTGGTGATGCCGTTGACCTCGACCAGCTTGCCGGACTTCGACGGCTCTGGCTTGTGCCAGTTGCGAGCAAGGTCTTCGATCTTGAAGGTGGTTTCACGGCCGCCATAGCTGACTTGTGGGAAGCGATGCAGTTTGACCTGCGGACGCGGCACCGCCGAGATCAGCGACTTGGTATATTCGTGTTCGGGCGCACTTAGCACCTTGTCGGTCGGCCCGTTCTCGACAACTTCACCCGCATACATAACGGTGACTTGCTCGGTCGTGTCGGCAATGACGCCCATGTCGTGTGTTACAAGGATCACCCCGACCTGCGTTTCCGAGGCGAGCTCTTTGATCAGGTCCAGCACTTGCGCCTGAATGGACACGTCCAGCGCGGTTGTCGGCTCATCCGCCACGATGACCGAGGGCTCCGAGCACAGGGCAAGCGCGATCACAACCCGTTGGCGCATCCCCCCCGAGAACTGGTGCGGATACTGGTCAAAACGCGTTTTGGGGTCCGGGATCGAGACCCGATCCAACAGCGCAAGCGCGCGTTCCTTGGCCTCGGCGGCCGAGACCTTAAGGTGCAGTTGAATAGTTTCGACCAGCTGTTCGCCGATGGTAAACAGCGGGTTTAGCGAGGTCAGAGGATCCTGAAAGATCATGCCGATTTCACGCCCACGAATGGCGCGTTTTTCCTCGCGGCTCAGGTTGTCGATACGGCGTCCCTTCAGCCAGATCTCCCCGGATGCCACGCGTGCCGGATCGTCCAACAGCCCGATAACGGCGTTGCCCGTCATCGACTTGCCGGCACCACTTTCGCCAACAACACCGCGAATTTCGCCGGGGTAGATATCATAGCTGACATTCTGAACGGGTTTGAACAGCCCGCGGCGGGTGGGGATTTCAACCGTTAGGTTGCGGATGGAGAGTACGGGTTCGGTCATTTCAGCCTCGGGTTCAATACATCACGCAGCCAGTCGCCCAGCATGTTTACACTCAGCGC
>CALJDH010000222.1 GCA_938023895.1 uncultured Aliiroseovarius sp. | reverse complement strand
GTCGACCCAGCGCAGCCGCCGATCAGGCCCACAAAGAAAAACATGACGACCGGGAAGCCGCCCCACATCATGTAATCCTGCGAGGCATAGCCCGTGCCCGTCAGGATCGAGGTCAGGTTGAACAGCGTTTTGCGCAGGGATTGCTCGCTCAGTTGCCCATCCGCCAGCCAGCGCCACAGCACCATGATGGCGACGATCACCACCAGCGTCATGAAGAAGCCGCGCACCTGCGGGTCATGCAACAGCGGACGCGCGGTGCCTTGCAGGATCTGTACGTAGCGCACGAAGGGCAACGCGGCCAGCAGCATGAACACCACGGCCGCATATTCCGGCCCCGCCCCAAACGCCCCAAACGAGGCGTCATAGTTCGCGTAGCCCCCCGTTGCGATCGTGGTCATCGCATGGGTCACCGCGTCGAAAAAGCTCATCCCCAGCGAAAAATAGGCCAGTGCGCACAGCGCGGTCAGGGTGAAGTAGATCACTGAGATACGCGAGGAAATCTCGGTCGCGCGGGGCAGTATCTTGCCGAAGGTGTCGAAGCCTTCCGAGCGGAAGATCTGCATGCCGCCGACGCGCAGTTCGGGCAGGAACACCATCGCCACAACAATAATGCCGATGCCGCCGAACCACTGCAAAAGCCCACGCCAGAACAAAAGCCCCTTGGGCAGGTCATCCAGCCCCGACAACACGGTTGATCCGGTGGTGGTCAGACCGGACATCGCTTCGAAAAACGCGTCCACGGGGCGGGCGTCCAGCTCACCCAAGGCAAAGGGCAATGCGCCAAAGATCGGCAACGCCACCCACACACCGGTTGTCAGAAGAAAGGTTTGTTGGATCGTCAGGCCTTTGCCTACGCCATTTGCGGTGGACAGGGCCATCGACCCGCCGATCAGCATCGTCACAACGGCGCTTTGCAGAAAAACCTGCCAATCGGGGTTGTTGTCGACCAGATCGATCACGACCGGGATCAGCATCGTTGCGCCCAGAACGGCGACAAGAAGCCCGATAACATAGATGACAGGTCGCAAATCCAACATGAGCGCAGGGTTGGCCCCCTACGCCCATAGTGTCAAGCACCGTCGGTGCCGTCTTTACTTAGACGTACATCAAATCCTGAAAAACGTGGCGCACAATCTCGTCACGTTTCAGGCCGCGTTCGGCCAGTTGTTCGTCCGTCATCGCGTTAAAAGCTTCAATCCGCTTCATGCGCGACGAGTTTTCAGCAGCGACGATCATTGCGCGACCGAGTGCCGCGAAGAACGCACGGATCGGTGCGAACAGCGAAAACGCTGGTGTGTGGATATTTGTCGTGTGCGTAGCCATTGGAAACCCCTTGTCAAAGCCGTTGGTTTCCTCCCTTACATCAAGTTAGGTCAGCAGTGATGACGCAACCATTGCTAAATCTGCAATCCTGTTATGCGCTAACAGTCAACCGACGTGGAACAGGGTCGAGAACAGCTTAGGATCCAGGCTTTCGGCCTCGAACGTGTCGCCTTCAATCAGGATCGACACGGCGTCGTGGCTGTGTAGGCTTTCCTGATGGCTGGCAACGATGCGGAAATCTCCGATCCGGTCGTCCTGCTGCAACTGCTCGCAGAACAGACGCGCGGCGTCTTCAACGAAAATGGGATTCGCAGCGTTTAGCTCGGCAAAGGCCTGTTCGTCTTCGCGTTTCACCATCACCTGCGTTTCCGTCGGCACCGCCACGCGGCACAGATCAATCAGGTCCTCGAACCACAACGTACCCGTAGGCTGGTGGATCTTCTCGACCGAAATCCGCGCGACCGAGCGCTGCGAATGCGGTGTCGCCAACTGCCCGCGCATCTGGCGGGCGTGCTCGGACAGTTCCAGCGAACAGGGGCAGGTCGAGCTATAGACATAGTCCAGATGCAAGAACTTGCGGCGCTTGCCGCGATGCTCGACCAGCTCCAGCGCGATGTCATAGTACTGATAGCCTGACAGACCCGAACGCAGGCTTTCCACCCGTGCCGGATAGGAAAAGCGCATCTCGATCCGGGCGTCCAAGCTTTCCAGATCGGTCTTGTAGTCGTCCAGCGCTGCTTCGATCACATCAAAGCTGAAGGTCTTCTCGGCATGGCCGTAGAAGCTGCGCATGATGCGCGACATGTTGATGCCCTTCTTGCCCGCCTCAAGGCTCACCGTCCCAGTGACCGAGGTTTCCAGCGTCACATCCGATCCATCGCGGGTGTGATAACGGATCGGCAGGCGGAAATTCGAGATCCCCACATGTTGAATATGCCGCTTCGCCCCTTGGATTAGACTGGCCGGACCATTCTGCAGATCAGGCATCGAGGCCTTATAATCCGCATCTGGCGTAAAATCGTCGGGATAGGTGCGGCTGAGTTCAGGATAGTTTGGCAGTTCAGCCGACGGCAGAAGACGTGCGATCGCCGGGTCCAGCGCAGCAACTTCGACCGGGTCCGCCTTAGCAGCCCAGTTGCGCAGGACCTCGAGAGCATCCTTTGCCTGCGCGGTGTCCACCGCGTCCCCGCTCTTGCGCTTCATCTGGTTCATACCGAACCCCCATCCTGCTGCCGCACGTCTCTATCATATGCATTTGACACATAAACGCCAAACGCGATGGACGAAATGCGACAGATCAGGCCGCGTCCAAGCCGTTCAGAAGATCCGCAATCAGATCATCGACATCCTCAAGCCCGATGGACAGGCGCACCAGACCATCCGAAATGCCCAGCATGTCCTTCTGGTCCTGCGGCAGGCGCTGATGGGTCGTGGTCGCGGGGTGGGTCGCAATGGATTTCGCATCCGCGAAGTTGTTCGAGATTGTGAATATCTCAAGCGCGTTCAGGAAGCGGAAGCAGGCCTCTTTGCCGCCATCCACCTCGATCGCCAGCACCGTCCCGCCCGAGGGCGCCTGCCCAATCGCAATATCATATTGCGGGTGCGACGGGTGGGTCGGATAGCTAATCCGCGACAGCTTGGGGTTGCCTTGCAGCGCATCCGTCACCTTCAGCGCAGCATCTGCCTGCGCTCGCACGCGCAGGTCCAGTGTTTCCAGCGCCTTCAGATGGGTCCACGCCGCAAATGGGTTGATCGCTCCGCCGGTGTGTTTGACATAGGTCTCGATCGGGCCGCGGATCAGCTCGCGCGAGCCGCAGATTGCGCCGCCCAGCATCCGGCCTTGGCCATCAACGTGCTTGGTCGTCGAATAGACGACCAAGTCGGCACCCATTTCCGTCGCATAGGAAAAGATCGGTGTCGGCATGGCGTTGTCCACAACGACCAACGCACCGTTCGCATGTGCCAGCTTCACCACATGGGCCAAGTCGATCACTTCAAGCGTCGGGTTCGAGATCGCCTCGAGGAACACAACTTTGGTGTCCGGACGGATCGCGTCTTCCCAAGCCTGATTGTCGGTGCCGTCGACCAGCGTGATTTCCACACCGAACCGGCCAAGAATATCTTCGAGTACATAGAGGCACGACCCAAACAGCGCGCGCGAGGACACAACATGGTCGCCCGCCTGCGTCAGTGCCATCAAGGCGCCATTGACCGCCGCCATGCCCGACGCACAGGCGAACGCATCTTCTGTGCCTTCCATCGCCGCGATTCGATCTTCAAACATGCGGTTGGTGGGGTTGCCATACCGCGCATAGATGAACTCGTCCGGGCCGCTTTCAATGAAGCGTTGCTCGGCCGCTTCCGCAGTCGGATAAACAAAAGCCTGCGTCATAAACATGGCCTCGGACAGCTCGTTATACTGGCTGCGGCGTACGCCTCCGTGTACGGCCTCGGTCCGTTTACCCCATTTTGTCATCGCGCGTTCCTTTCGCACAAAAAAACCCCCACCGCAGCGAGCGTCGGGGGATTACAGCACGGGATGCCCCGTCTACCCTGACCTCTTTAGCGGAATGTTTAACGAGGCCCGCAATCCGGTGGACAAATCGCCTCGGACATCGCCATATCGCCTGTAAACTAAGGCGTCAAGAGCGACGAAAGATTGGCTCGCCATATCGTGAAAGCTGCATACTTGTCATTTCCGGGCGGACTGCCATGTTCAGTGGGACGCAAAAAGGAAACACGATGTCCAATCCCATTGAACTTTACTATTGGCCGACGCCGAACGGCTGGAAAATCTCGATCGCCTTGGAAGAGATGGGCCTGCCCTACGAGGTAAAGCTGATCAATATTGGCGCGGGCGACCAGTTTGCGCCCGAGTTTCTGAAGATCGCACCGAACAACCGGATGCCCGCCATCATTGACCCGGACGGACCGGATGGCGCGCCCATTTCGGTGTTTGAAAGCGGCGCTATCCTGCAATACCTCGCCCGCAAGACAGGCAAGTTCTATGGCGAGAGCGAGCGGGACCGCGTGGCCGTCGAAGAATGGCTGATGTGGCAGATGGGCGGGCTTGGGCCGATGGCCGGTCAGGCGCATCACTTCTTGAAATACGCCCCAGCCATGGATCCGCCGCAAGACCTGCCCTATGCCAAAGACCGTTATCGGGCTGAGGTTGCTCGCCTTTACGGCGTCATGGACCGCCGTCTGGCCGAGAACCGCTATTTGGCTGGCGACTTCTTTTCCATTGCGGACATGGCGTGCTGGGGCTGGGCGTCGCTTTGGGAAGGCCAGCAGCAGGATATGGACGACAAACCGCATTTGGAGCGGTGGCTGGAAGAGGTCGGCTCACGCCCCGCCGTTCAGCGCGGACGTGCGGTGGCAGCTGAAAAGCGTAGCAACTTGCAGGATGACCGCAAGGCGCAGGATCTTCTATTCAAGCGATAAGCCCGGCAAGGGACGGGCTTAGGAGGCTTCTTCGTCCGTCCCGAACCGCTTGAACAGCCCTGCTTGAGACATGAAGAACCCGAAGGTCGCAGCGGGCAGGCCGAAGGTTTTGAAGTTCACCCACGCGTCGGTGGACATCATGCGCCAGATCGCCTCGTTCGCGACGGCGAGCAGCAGGAAGAACACCGCCAGCCGCTTGGTCAGCAACATCCAGCCCTGTCGTTCAAGCGGCAGGGCTTTGTCCATCACGGCTTCCAGGTAGCTTTCGCCACGCAAAAGGCCAAAGCCCAGTAGCCCCGCAAACAGCAGATAGATCATCGTGGGCTTCATCTTGAAGAACCGTTCGTCGTTAAACCAGATCGACAGCCCGCCGAACCCGATCACCAAGACCAGCGTGACGATCTGCATTTTCGACAGGTGCCCGGTCAGTTTCCACATCGCCAGCGTGGCCGCGACCAACACCGGAATGAACATCGCGGTGACGGCGACAAAGCCCGAATATTCGGTCCCAGCGACCATGAAGGTCTGATCCTTCAGGAAGGTGTAGGCGGCGAAGAACAGGATGATGGGTCCGTATTCCAGCGCGCCACGCAGGGCGGGATTTACCTGTTTCTCTGACATGGGAACTCCTTCATCCGCCCATTTCGACTAGCACGGCACCGGCCGCGATCAAAGCCATCATCACCAACCGTCGCGGCCCGACCTTCTCGCCCAGCACGATCCAGCCGATCAGGGCCGCGAACACGGTCGAGGTTTCGCGCAGCACCGCCGCCTCGCCCACGCCACCCAACCGTGTGGCCAACATGATCGAGCCGAAGCTGAAATACGCCACGAACGCGCCCAAAACACCGCGCCCCATCAATGGAGCAAGCGCGGGACGCTCGGCCATGTTCTTCCATCTAAGGGCTGCAATCACCGGCATGAAGAACCCGTCGATAAAAAAGAACCACGCAAGGAAGGTAAACGGGTCCGCCGTCGCGCGGATGCCATAAGCGTCATAAGTGGTGTAGGCGGCCACGAATCCACCGGTCAGAACGGCCATGGCAAGCGCAGGCTTCAATTGCTCGCGGCCCAGCGGCCAGTGACGTAGATTATAGGCCGCCAGCGCAAAAATCCCGGCGACAAGGGTCAGAACGCCCACCCACTGCGTGCCTGTGAAGGTTTCACGGAACAGAAACCCAGCACCAATGACTGTAAACAAGGGCCCTGTGCCACGCACCACAGGATAGACCACCGTGTACGAGCCGAGCACATAGGTATAGCTCTGCGCCAGCTTGTAGCCCACGTGGATCAGGAACACGATCGCGAAGATCGGCCACATATGCGGCTCGGGCCAGGGCACTACGAACAGC
>CALJDH010000221.1 GCA_938023895.1 uncultured Aliiroseovarius sp. | reverse complement strand
GTGTTTTGCCCTGATGGCCAACGAGATCGGCCGCCTTGTGCCTTATGACGCGCCGGGTGGTGTCGTTTATGGTACCGGGCCGTTCACCGATCCGCTGCGCTTTACCGATGATATCTGGGAACGTGCCGAAAAGCTGGGCTTCAATCTTGAAATGATGACGGGCGAATACGACAGCCCTCAGTTCGAGTTCACCCTGACCTTTGACGAGGCGCTGAAGCATGTGGACGACATTGTCCTGTTCCGCCAGATGGCCCGCGAAGTCGCGCTGGAGCATGGGCTGGTCCTGACCTTCATGCCCAAACCAATCGCCGAGGCAGGTGGGTCGGGCATGCATATCAACTATAGTTTCCGGGATCGGTCTGGCGGCAACGCGCTGGACAACGGCCCCGTAGGTGGGCCGGATCACATGAACGAGCTGGCGCGGGGCTGTATCTCGGGCCTGATGCATCACCACAAGGGGCTGGCTGGGTTGGTTGCGCCGACGACAAATTCCTACCAGCGTTTGCAACCGGGATCGCTGTCCGGATATTGGCGTAACTGGGGCGGGGACCACCGCAATGTCACCACCCGGATTTCCGGTGAAGGCGGTGCGAAATCGCGGCTGGAGCACCGGATGGCAGACGCCACGGCCAACCCTTACACGGCGGTGGCAGCGGTGTTGCAGGCATCGCTTCTGGGTCTGGAAAACAACTATCAGCTTGGGCCTATCGAAGGCGGCGACGGGTTTGACCGGACCGAGGCCAAGGAGGGCACGGCGGTGAACCTGAAAGCGGCGATGAACGATTTAGAGGCCGATACCGTTTTGGGCGACCGCGTCGGGCGCCTGTTGGTCGACAACCACATATTCATGAAGCGCAAAGAGGTTATCAAGACCCGTGATCTAGAAGGTGACGGGCTGCGCGACTTCTATGTGAACTTCGTCTAAACGAAGAAATAACAAGGAGATACGAGATGAAAGTAACCTGGGTCTTGCCTGGGGGCGAGGAAGTCGTGGCTGACGTCCAGGCGGGCGTGAACCTGATGGAGGCGGCTACAGCGAACAATGTCGCAGGCATTCAGGGCGAATGCGGCGGCTCGCTGTCCTGCGCTACCTGCCACGTCCATGTGGATGGTGATTGGCTGGCCAAAACCGGTGAGAAAGGCGATTTCGAAGAAGCCATGCTGGACATGGCGGACGGCGAAGTCACCGATGTCTCGCGTCTGTCCTGCCAGATCGAAGCGTCGGATGATTTGGACGGTATTCGGCTGATCGTCCCGGTCTGAATCTGGTGTGATCCCTTCCTGTGCTAAACTGATCGCAAAGGGAGGATCACATCATGCAACTCGGAGCGTTCTCGGTCAGCCTTGGCGTCAAGGATCTGGCTGCGTCGAAGGTGTTCTACGAGGCACTGGGTTTCACCGCCTACGCCGGTACGGAAGAGCACAACTATCTGATCATGAAGAACGGTGAAACGTTGGTGGGGCTGTTTCAGGGGATGTTCGAGGGCGCTATGCTAACCTTCAATCCTGGCTGGGATCAGAACGCCACCAATGTGGACCCGTTCGATGATGTACGTGCGATCAAGGCAGGGCTTGCCGCCGCGGGGATCGAGGTCACGCAGGAACAAGGCGGGGCAGAGGGGCCAGGCAGCTTTGTCGTCACTGACCCGGACGGTTTTCCCATTCTGATCGACCAACATAGATAAAGGCCGCCCGATGGGGCGGCCTTTGGTCATTTCTGGAAGGGGTTAGACCGCGGCAAAGCCCGCCTTCAGCGCGTTTAGAATGGTTTGCACGTCGTCCGATGTCAGCACCAAGGGCGGCGACATGATCACGTTCGGGCCTGAGATACGCACCATCGCGCCATTCTGATAGGCGACTTCTTGCAGGGTGCCGATGGTGGTCTTGTCGATTGGCGCTTTCGTTTCGGGGTCCGAGACAAGCTCCATCGCGCACATCAATCCATGGCCCCCGCGCACATCCCCAATGACGTCATGGGCTGCGCCAAGCTCTTGCAGGCCAGCGAACAGCTCGGCCCCGCGGGCGGCTGCGTTTTCGTTCACTTTCAGGCGAACGGTTTCTTCCATACACGCCACGGCAGCGGCTGCGCCAACCGGGTGGCCCGAATAGGTATAGCCGTGACCGATGGCGGCGGCACCCGTCGTGTCCCTCTCAAAGGTTTCAACCACATGGTCGGCGATCATCACCGCACCGAAGGGGAAATAGCCGTTGGTGATCGCCTTGGCGGTGCACATGAAATCAGGCTGTACGCCCCAATAGCGGCTGCCCGACCAGCCGCCGGTGCGACCGAAAGCGGTGATGACCTCGTCCGCGATCAACAAGATGCCGTGTTTCGAGCAAATCTCGCGTACGCCCGGCATGAAGCTCTCATGGGGCGGGATGACGCCGCCTGCACCCAGAATGGGCTCCATGATCATCGCCGCGATTGTGTTCGCACCTTGGAAAGCGATCTCGTCTTCCATCGCCTGCAGGCAGAGCTGGGCTAGACGCTCGGGGTCCGTTTCATTGAACGGGTTGCGATAGGTGTAGGGTGCCGGGATATGATAGCAACCGGGCAGAAGCGGCTCGTATTGAGTACGGAAGTTCGCGTTTCCGTTCACCGACGCGCCGCCCATATGGGTGCCGTGATAGCCCTTCTTCAGGCTCAGGAACTTGGTGCGGCCGGTGTCGCCCTTCACCTTGTGATACTGGCGCGCAAGGCGCAGCGCAGTTTCAACACTGTCCGACCCGCCCGAGGTGTAGAACGCGCGGGTCAGCCCGTCCGGCGCGAAGAAATCACGCAGGATCTCGGACAGTTCGATCACCTTGTCATTGGTGGTGCCCCGGAAGATCGAATAATAGGGCAGAGTGTCCAGCTGGGCGGAAATGGCATCCTTGATGGGCTGGTTCGAGAAGCCAAGGTTCACATTCCACAGCCCACCTACGGCATCGACGACCTCGTGTCCGTCCACGTCTTTGATTTTTACACCGGAAGCGCCGGTGATGATGGTGGGCGGGTTCTGAAGGCTGTCGGCGGGATGCGCCATCGGATGCCAGAGCGAACGGGCGTTCTTTTCTTTCAGAAAGTTGGAATCTTTCATGTCAGCTCGCTTTCTACAGGAGAGTCTGTGGG
>CALJDH010000220.1 GCA_938023895.1 uncultured Aliiroseovarius sp. | reverse complement strand
GGTGTCGGCAGCCTGTCGATTGATCTGGTCTGGGCCGAGATCGTCGTCGCCGCTTTAGCAGGTACTGCTTTTTACGGCATCGTAGCCTTTATCGAAAAAAAGGTGACCTTCTGGCACCCATCACAACGAGGTTGAGCCAATCAACCCGGAAACTAATAACAAACCAACAAGGAGAGAGACATGAACCTCAAATCAATGATCGGCGCAGCTGCCCTTGCCGTCAGCGCAAGCGCGGCCTCTGCGGCAGATGACGTCACCTTGCAGCTTAAATGGGTCACGCAGGGCCAGTTCGCGGGCTATTATGTGGCGCTCGAGAATGGCTATTACGCCGAAGAAGACCTGAACGTCACCATCCTGCCCGGCGGCCCCGACATCGCACCCACGCAGGTGATTGCTGGTGGCAGCGCAGATGTGGTCGTCGAATGGATGCCCGCCGCCCTTGCAGCACGTGAAAAAGGTCTACCGCTGGTGAACATTGCCCAGCCCTTTGCGTCTTCGGGCATGATGCTGACCTGCTGGGGCGACGTAGGAATTTCATCGCCGGCCGACCTTGCCAACCGCACCCTTGGTGTCTGGTTCTTCGGCAACGAATTCCCGTTCATGAACTGGATGAGCAAGCTGGGTCTGTCGACCGATGGAAAAAGCGAAACCGGTGTTGAAGTTCTGAAGCAAGCCTTCAACGTGGACGCGTTGTTGCAGCGTCAGGCCGACTGTATTTCGACCATGACCTATAACGAATACTGGCAGGTCATTGACTCGGGTGTCAGCCCGGACGAGCTGGTGACCTTCAAGTATGAAGACCAAGGCGTCGCGACGCTGGAAGACGGTCTGTATGTGCTGGAAGACAAGTTGTCGGACGCCGCCTTCACCGACAAGATGGAGCGTTTCGTACGCGCCTCGATGAAGGGCTGGAAATGGGCCGAGGAAAACGCCGAAGCAGCCGCCCAGATCATTCTGGATTATGACGAAACCGGCGCCCAAACCGAGACCCATCAGGTCCGTATGATCGGCGAGATCGGCAAGCTGACTGCTGGGTCGGACGGTTCGCTGGACGAAGCCGCATATGAGCGCACCGTGGCCACCCTGCTGGGCGGCGGTTCGGATCCGGTCATCACTAAAGCGCCCGAAGGCGCATGGACCAGTGCCATCACCGACGCTGCACTGAAGTAATTCACTGACATAAAAAAGAAAACGGCGCGCCAATTTGGTGCGCCGTTTGCATTTTGACAGCTTTAAGAAGCTTGGTACCCGCGGCCGGACTCGAACCGGCACGGCCTATCCGGCCTAGAGATTTTAAGTCTCCTGTGTCTACCATTCCACCACGCGGGCATAGCCCCCTTTGCCTATCCCTAAAGTCAGGCAGGGGCAACGGCGGATCACACCGATGTGCCATCTTCCTTCACGGCCTGCATCGCTACATGGGTCGAACTTTGCGCCACATTGGGCAGCGAGCTGATCTTCTCTCCCAGAACCCGGCGATAGTCGCGCATATCCTGCGTGCGCACTTTCAGCAGATAGTCGAAATGGGCTGCAAGCATATAGCATTCCTCGACCTCGGGAATGGCCGCGACCCCTTCGTTGAAGGCTTTCAACGCGGCCTCGCGCGTGTCGGACAATTTCACCTCGACAAAGGCGACATGGTCGCGCCCCATGCGGATCGGGTCGATCTGCGCGCGGTATCCGGTGATGACCCCGGTCTTCTCAAGCTTTTTTAAACGCGCCTGTGTCGGCGATTTCGACAAGCCAATTTTCCCAGCCAATTCAGTGATTGAGATCCGTCCATCCGTCGACAGAATATCCAGAATCAAACGATCAAAGCGATCAAACTCGGCTTTCCATTCGTCCTGCATTTTTCGACCCTTTCAGATTCTATCATCGCCCTTTAGCACAATTTCAGTCATTTTGGCTAGTCGCTTTGGGATATGATAGTCACAACGACAAGTAAGGAGATCCACATGACCACTGATCTGCGCACCCTGATTGATGACCTCGCCTATACGGATGAAGAGCGCCATATCGCGGGCCTAGTGGACGCAGCCAATCTGTCTGACGCAGATCGCGCGCGGATTGCGGCCAGCGGGGCGCAATTGGTGCGGGGCATCCGCGAAAGCTCGGATCCCGGCTTGATGGAGGTCTTTCTGGCCGAATACGGCCTGTCCACTGACGAAGGCATCGCGTTGATGTGTCTGGCCGAAGCGCTTCTGCGCGTGCCGGATGCGGAAACCATCGACGCACTGATCGAAGACAAGATCGCGCCTTCTGACTGGGGTAAACACCTTGGGCGCTCGTCCTCGTCGCTGGTGAACGCATCGACCTGGGCACTGCTGTTGACCGGGAAGGTCCTGGAAGACCGCGAGCCGGGCATCGCAGGTGCATTGCGCGGAGCGGTCAAACGCCTTGGCGAACCCGTCATCCGCACCGCCGTCGGCCGCGCCATGAAGGAAATGGGCAGCCAGTTCGTGCTGGGCGAAACCATCGGGGCGGCGATGAAACGTGGGTCCAAGATGGAGGAAAAGGGCTTTACCTATTCCTACGATATGCTGGGGGAAGCGGCCCTGACCGACAGTGACGCGCGTCGCTACCAGATGGCCTATGCCAAGGCGATTTCCGAGATTGCGGGCGCCTGCACATCCGACGACATCCGGTCGAACCCCGGCATCTCGGTTAAGCTCTCGGCCCTGTTTGCCCGCTATGAACGCGCCCAGCAGGAACGCGTGATGGAAACGCTGGTTCCGCGCGTCTCGGCCCTTGCGCAGTTGGCGAAATCGGCCGGCATGGGCTTCAACATCGACGCCGAGGAAGCCGACCGCCTGCAAATTTCTCTGGACGTGATCGAGAAGGTGCTGGAAGACCCTGCGCTTGCCGGATGGGACGGGTTTGGCGTCGTGGTGCAGGCGTACGGCCACCGCGCGGGCGCGGTTATCGACTGGCTGCATGAAACCGCCACCCGACTAGATCGCAAGATCATGGTCCGTCTGGTGAAAGGCGCCTATTGGGACAGCGAGATCAAGCGCGCGCAGGTCGAAGGGCTGGAAGGTTTCCCCGTCTTCACCCGCAAGGTGGCCACCGACGTCAGCTATATCGCCAACGCCAAAAAACTTCTTAGCCTGACCGACCGGATCTATCCGCAATTCGCCACCCACAACGCCCACACCGCCGCGGCCATTCTAGACATCGCGCAGAACTCGGGCATCGACACGCAAGCCTACGAATTCCAGCGTCTGCATGGCATGGGGGAGCGTCTGCACCAGATCATCATGGACGAAAACCACACCCGCTGTCGCATCTACGCGCCCGTGGGTGCGCATCGCGACCTGCTGGCCTATCTGGTGCGTCGCCTGTTGGAGAACGGCGCGAACAGTTCTTTCGTAAACCAGATCGTCGATGAAAGCGTCACACCCGAAGAGGTCGCTGCCTGCCCGTTCGACGCGTTGGCCATCGAAGCCCCGCACGTCCCCACCGGGCCCGAGCTTTTCGGAGCACGCAAGAACTCGATGGGTCTGGACCTGACCTATGACCCGCACCTGAAACAGATCGAGGCTGCGCGTGGCGCGTTTGCGGAGGCAGATTTCAACGGCGCACCGCTGATCGCGGGCGCAGCAAATGGTGGGCCCGTTGTCACGGTCAAGAACCCCTCGACC
>CALJDH010000219.1 GCA_938023895.1 uncultured Aliiroseovarius sp. | reverse complement strand
TTCATACTGCGCGCGCCGCCCCGGCATGGCCGGGTTTTCGTCTGCCTTTGTCATTCTGTGCGACGTCCGCCTTATTGGATGACCGGAACGCCGGTGGCGCTTTGCAGCCACTCGGCTTCGATCTCGGCCAGTTCGCCGCTGTCCGACAGGGCTTGGATCGCTTCGTCCACGCAGGGTTTCAGGGCGCTGCCATCGGCCATCAGAAGGCCGAACTGATCCGGATTTTCCGAGCGATCTGCCGGGAACTGGCCCAAAAGCGCGCCGTTCTCGACCACCACAGCGGACAGGTACAGCGCGGTCGGCAGGTCAAACAATGCCGCGTCGATCTGGTTGGCCTGCAGGGCCGCGGTCACGTCGGTGTTGTCGTTGTACAGCAGCACGTCCTGATCCGGGGCAATTACCTGACCCACCATGGTCGCACCCGTATGCGAAGCTCCCGCCCCCCAAAGCAAGCTTTTCAAGGCTTCCATGGTTGGCTCACCCATCTTCTCGGCCACCGATTGCGTGGTCAGAATGGCCATGGCCGAGCTGTAATAGGGCAGCGAGAAATCGACGGTCTCTTCCCGTTCGGGCGTGATCGAATACTGCTGCAGGTTAAAGTCGAAATTCTTTGCGCCGGGCTGGATCGCTTCGTCAAACGAGGTACGCACCCACGTGACGGCATCATCGGCAAAGCCCATTTCATTGGCGACAGCATAGGCGACAGCGGCCTCGAACCCTTGTTTGCTTTCAGGCGCGTCATCCATGACCCACGGGTAATAAGCTGGGTTACCAGTCGCAATTGTCAAAACACCATCGGTCAGTGTCTTGCCCGCCGCGCAGTTGTCAGCAGCAATTGCGGCGCTACCCACCAGCGACGCGCAGAGGATCGTCATCAATGTCTTCATGTCTCAAATCTCCCCAGATTGGATATTTTATCGGAGCCTAACGCGAAGCGTTCACGTGTTCGAGCGAAAAGCGCCGGCCGAAACGCCCATTGACCTTCCTCATAATTTGATCAAATATCCAACACCAACTACTTTATGAAAACCGGCGTCGCATGACACCCGACGCCGAAGGAGGTTTTGATGTCACGAAAGCGCCCCTTGGATTGGGCCCAGGATTTGTCCGCTGATTTTGTCGCCTACGCAGATGGGCGTCGCATTGAAGAAGTGGAGTGCATCATCCCCGACATTGTCGGAACCTCGCGCGGGAAGGCGATGCCAGCCGCGAAGTTTGATCCCGCGACAGATCTGGCACTGCCAATTTCGCTCTTTTATCAGACGATTTCCGGCGAATATGTCGACATGGAAATCGAGAACCAATGGGTAGAACGGGATGTCGTGCTGCGCGCTGACATGTCCACGGCCTGTGCTGTGCCGTGGTCGGAAGATGTTACGCTGCAGGTGATCTGCGACATGTTTAACCGCGACGGCTCGGCCCTTGCGATTTCACCACGAGGGTTGTTGAAACGCGTTGTCGACCTTTACGCGGCGAAGGGCTGGAAACCTGTCATCGCGCCCGAGCTTGAGTTCTATCTAACCAAACCCAACCACGACCCGAACGAACCGATCGAGCCGCCGATTGGCCGCACGGGGCGCAAAGGCGCCAGCCGTCAGGTCTATTCGATGTCTGCTGTCGACGAATACGGGCCGGTGATCGACACCATCTATGACTTTGCCGAAGCACAGGGACTTGAGATCGACACGGTCATTCAGGAAGGCGGCGCGGGTCAGATCGAGATCAACCTGAACCACGGCGACCCGATCAATCTGGCCGATCAGGTCTTCCTGTTCAAACGCACCATTCGCGAGGCCGCCCTGAAAAATGGCGTCTTCGCCACCTTCATGGCCAAGCCGATCCGCGACGAGCCGGGCAGCGCGATGCATGTGCACCAGTCGATTGTGGACGCAGAAACGGGCAAGAACATCTTCTCGAACGAAGACGGATCAGCCTCGGACCTGTTCCGGTGGTTCATCGGCGGATCGCAGAAGTACATCATGGATGTGGTGCCGCTTTTTGCGCCCTACGTGAACTCGTTCCGGCGGATCACCGTCGACGGACAATCGGCGCCCGCGAACCTTGAATGGGCCAGCGACAACCGCACCACCGGCCTGCGCGTCCCCCACTCCAGTTCGGCAGCGCGCCGCTTGGAAAACCGCGTGATCGGGATGGACGCGAATCCCTATATCTCAATCGCCGCCTCGTTGGCCTGTGGCTATCTGGGCATGATGAACAAGGTCGAGCCGCGCGCCGAAGCCGTGAAAGAGGTGTGGGAGGTACAAGACCCCCTGCCCGCTTCTCTGCGTGCTGCGTTGGAACTGTTCGACGAGGCGAAAGAGATGCGTGCCGTTCTGGGCGAAGAATTCTGCAAGCTTTATTCAGACATCAAGTGGGCCGAGAACGAGGAATACCAACGCGAAATCTCGCCGTGGGAGCGGCAGCATCTGCTGCTGAACGCGTGACCTTTTGGTACGCATTGCAAAGACGCAGGGCGGGGAAGTTCCCGCCCTGTTGAGTTTTAGGGGGTGGAAGTCTGCGGCTGCCCTCACTTCCCAAGAGAAACCTAGCCTTGCAATAGCCATGCAATGCGACTTGGCCACAGTAAATAGTGAACCACTGTAAGCACGGCCAGCCAGAACCCCAGCCCCGTGTACCCCGCAGCGTAAAACGCCCAAGCGCCACCAAATAATATCGCCCATTCGAGAATGAGACGGATCGCCCCAGACACCGGTACAGGCGCATTGCCTGATCGACTGGGATCATCTGGCACCGCAAATGTCGCCCAAATTGCGCCCAGCAGCACAATGGCTCCGCCAACCGCGAAGAAGCGCCAAACACCTTCGGTTATGCCCCAGGCATAAACGCTGACCCCAACCAAGGTCGCGAGTTCCAAAAAGAACCGAAGGACTAAGTTCGCATTGTGCATGGCCTGAAGTTTCACATGGCGCTTCAATCGAAGCAACTGTGTGCAGGTCGCCGGATGGAAAGTCGGCGCAGCCTCAGTGTCTCAATGAAAAAGGGCGGGGAATGTCCCCGCCCTTTCTGTGTCTTGCCATTGCTGGCCTTAGAAATGTGCCGACTTGGTGGTCGACGGAATTTCCAGCGGCGGCGCGAACTTGGTCAGATCGATGCCTTCAACAGCGGCCTTGTATTCTGCCAGCGTGGGCGTACGGCCAAGGACGGCAGCCAGTACGACGACTGGGGTCGAGGCCAGCAGCGATTCACCCTTCTTCTCGGGCAGGTCGCCTACGACGCGGCCTTGGAACAGACGGGTCGAGGTGGCCAGAACGGTGTCACCCTTGGCAGCCTTTTCCTGGTTCCCCATGCAAAGGTTACAACCGGGACGCTCAAGATACAGGATGTTTTCGTACTCGGTGCGTGCATTCTGTTTCGGAAACAGGTCGTCAAATTCAAAGCCCGAGTATTTCTCGAGCACTTCCCAGTCGCCCTCTTCCTTCAACTCGTCGATGATGTTGTAGGTCGGGGCTGCCACAACCAGCGGAGCCTTAAACTCGACTTTGCCAGTTGCCTTTTCCAGGTTCTTCAGCATCTGCGCCACGATCTTGATATCGCCCTTGTGCACCATGCACGAGCCGACAAAGCCCAGATCAACATGCTTTTCAGCGTTGTAGAACGAGATCGGACGGATCGTGTCGTGGGTATAGCGCTTGGACACGTCTTCGTTGTTCACGTCCGGGTCGGCGATCATCGGTTCATCAATGGCGTTCAGATCGACAACCACTTCTGCGAAGTACTTGGCGTTCTCATCCGGGGTCAGGGCCGGGTTGGTTCCCGACTTGATGTCCGCAATACGAGCATCCGCCTTGTTGATCAGGCCTTGCAGCAGCTGGGCTTTGTTGTCCATGCCTTTGTCAATCATGATCTGGATGCGCGATTTAGCCAGTTCCAGCGATCCGATCAGCGTCTCGTCGTTCGAGATACAGATCGAGGCTTTCGCCTTCATCTCGGCCGTCCAGTCGGTGAAGGTGAAGGCTTGGTCAGCCAGCAGCGTCCCGATGTGCACTTCGATCACACGGCCTTGGAAGACGTTGTCGCCATGCTGGTCCAGCATCTGTGCCTGAGTGGCGTGCACCACATCACGGAAGTCCAGATGCTCGGCCATTTTGCCCTTGAAGGTCACTTTCACCGATTCCGGGATCGGCATCGAAGCTTCACCGGTTGCCAGCGCCAGCGCCACGGTGCCCGAGTCTGCGCCGAAGGCTACGCCTTTGGACATACGGGTGTGGCTGTCGCCGCCGATGATGACATCCCAGTCATCCACGGTGATGTCGTTCAGCACCTTGTGAATAACGTCGGTCATCGCGTGGTATTCACCCTTCGGGTCACGCGCGGTGATCAGGCCGAAATCGTTCATGAACTTCATCAGCTTGGGAATGTTGGCCTGCGCCTTCTTGTCCCACACCGACGCGGTGTGACAGCCCGACTGATAGCCCACGTCCACCGACGGAGAGATCACGGTCGCAGCCATGGCTTCCAGTTCCTGCGCGGTCATCGGACCGGTGGTGTCCTGCGAGCCAACCACGTTCACCTGAACGCGCACGTCCGAGCCTGCGTGCAGGATCGCGCCGGGGGTGGTACCCAAAGCGTTGCGGTTGAAGATCTTTTCAACGGCGGTCAATCCTTGGCCTTCTGCGGTGATCTCTTTTGAAGGTGCGTAAGCCGATTTCAATTCCTGCCCCAGAGCGGCGGCAGCGAATGTCTGCAGCTTCTTACCGAAGACAACAGCGTAAGACCCGCCAGCCTTCATGAACTCGACCTTCTGCGGGGTGAATGCAGCGGCGACGCTTTTCAGCTCTTTGCCATCTGCGTCATGTAGGGTTTTGGTTTTCGAGTTGATGGTCAGGACGGTGCCGGTCGCGACCGAATAGGCCTCTTCCAGAACGGCTTCACCATCTTCATCCAGAACGACGTTGCCGTCGGCGTCCAACTTCTTGACCCAGTTGTCCAGATCGATGCCGATGCCGCCGGTCACGCCAACGGTGGTCAGGAAGATCGGCGAAATGCCGTTGGTGCCTGCCACAACCGGGGCGATGTTGATGAAGGGCACGTAGGGGCTGGCTTTCTTACCAGTCCACAGTGCAACGTTGTTCACACCCGACATACGCGACGAGCCTACACCCATGGTGCCTTTTTCAGCGATCAGCATGACGCGTGCGTCCGGGTGCTGTTTCTGCAGCTCTTGAATTTCGACCTGCGCTTCAGGCGTGATCATGCATTTGCCGTGCAGTTCACGGTCAGCGCGCGAGTGCGCTTCGGCACCCGGCGATAGAAGGTCGGTCGAGATGTCGCCCACGCCGGCAATGTAGGTCACGACTTTGATTTCTTCTTCGACATCCGGCAGCTTGGTGAAGAACTCAGCCTTGGCATAGCTTTCAAGAATATCGGCGGCAACAGCGTTGCCAGCTTTGTATGCGGCTTCCAGACGGTCGGTGTCGGCTTCATAGAGGAACACCTGAGTCTTCAGGACTTCCGCAGCCTGCGCTGCGATTGCAGCGTCATCGCCCAGTGCAAGGTCCAGCAGAACCTTGACCGAAGGGCCGCCCTTCATGTGCGACAGCAGTTCAAAAGCGAACTCGGCCGAGATCTCAGCGACCGAAGCCTGACCAAGAATGATCTCTTTCAGGAAGGCCGCCTTGACGCCAGCAGCACTCGTGGTGCCCGGCAGAGTGTTGTAAATAAAGAAGTTCAGCGATGCTTCGCGATCAGCGTTTCCGGTGTCTTTGATCTGTTCGATCAGTTCAGCCACCAGTGCGCCGTCGTCGATCGGCTTGGGGTTCAGACCCTCGCCTTTGCGCGCTTCAATCTCATTTAGGTAGTCGGTGTACAAGCTCATGACGATCCCTACGATTTCGAGTTTGATGCAGCCCGTTCACCCGGCAAAACAGAATCTTCTGTGGCCGGATTTGTCTGCGGTATGCCGCTGTATACCAAACTATCGCGGGCGCTGCAATATCTACAAAGGCGGTAGAAACCCGCCTCGCTGCTTCATACACAGATTTGCGATCTGATCCCACCGCAATTTAACTGCGTCATTAGGCCACCCCCAACCGCTTAACACATTCATAGACGTGAATACTTAACAGGCGTAGAGAGGCAATCAAAACGAAGCATTGCCTATTTGGAGATCGCTCATGTCACAAAGCTTCAACGCAACACGCCGCGGATTTCTTGGATTTGCCGCAGGCGCAGGTGCTCTTATGGCCGCAGGCGCTGGTGCAACCGCTGCTAGTGCCCCGATCGACACCAAGGCCCGGATCGTCATCCTTGGCGCAGGTGCTGCCGGCACCGCATTGGCCAACCGCCTGTCACGCCGCCTGAACGGCGCAACGATCACCATCATCGACCCGCGCAAGGAACATTGGTACCAGCCCGGCTTCTCGCTGATCGCGGCGGGCTTGAAACCGGCCAAGTACTCGGTATCGCAAACCGGTGACTGGCTGCCGAAGGACATCACATGGATTGCAGAACGCGCCGCCGAGATTGACCCGGACGGCAATAAGGTCATGACCGAAAGCGGCAAGACCGTTCCCTATGACTTCCTTGTGCTGGCCACCGGCCTTGTCCTGAACTACGGCGCCATCGAAGGGTTCGAGATGGATATGATCGGCAAGGGCGGCATCGGGTCGCTTTATGCCGGGCCGGATTATGCCGCCAAGACATGGGAGGCCGCCGGTCGCTATTCAGAAGACGGTGGCGTTGGTATCTTCACCCGCCCCGCCACTGAAATGAAATGCGCCGGCGCGCCGATCAAGCACACGTTCCTGATCGACGACATCGCCCGCAAATCCGGCACCACAAAGCTCGACATCAACTATATGGCGCACAACCAAGCGCTGTTCGGCGTTCCGATCATCTCGGAAAAGCTGAGGATGCTGTTTGGCCAACGCGAGATCACGCCGCATTACAGCCACGTCCTGAAAGCGGTGGATGCGGGCAAGAAGATGGCAACCTTCGCGACCGAAAACGGCGACACGGAAATGCCCTTTGACTATCTGCATATCGTGCCGCCACAGCAGGCGCCGGATGTGGTGCGCAACTCGGCGCTGACCGATCCTGGCAGCTGGGATGGCCGCGGCTGGGCCACAGTCGACAAGCACACCCTGCGCCACAACTTCTTCGACAACGTTTTTGCGGTGGGCGACATCGCGGGCGTTCCGAAAGGCAAGACCGCGGCCAGCGCCAAATGGCAGGTTCCGGTGGTCGAAGAACACCTGATCGCGCAGATCGCGGGCACCAAAAGCGACGCGAGTTATAACGGCTACACATCCTGCCCCCTAATCACCCGCGTCGGCCGCGCGATGCTGATCGAGTTCGACTACAACAACGACCTGACCCCCAGCTTCCCGGGCGTGATTGCCCCCTTGGAAGAGCTTTGGATCAGCTGGCTGATGAAAGAGGTCGCCTTGAAAGCCACCTATAACGCCATGATCCGTGGCGACGCGTAAGGAGGATTTGACCGATGAAAGAACTAACTTTTGGCACCCTGATCGCCGTCTTCGAAGAGATCTTTGGACCGGCCCTATTTTGGGTCATGGTGATTGCGGCCGCTGTGATCACGCTGGCCTATCTCTATGTGCTGATCCGTGACCGTGCCGTCAGTTGGCGCAAGTTCCTGCGCGCACAGTTGTCGATGCCCTTTGGCGCCGTGTTTGCGGTTCTGTTCGTGCAGAAAATGACCCATTCGGGCTTTTCCGACATAGGCGGCCCGATCGACCTGATCATCTTGCTGGGTATCGCAGCAATGGGCGCGGTAGGTGCGGCCATTCTGGTATATACATTCGACGCCCTGTTCTTACAGAAGCCGGGCAAGCAAGCTGATTAGCATCAGCGACATACACAAAAAAGGGCCGCGTGATGCGGCCCTTTTGGATTCTAGCTCTTCTTTGACACTTTACGAATGGCAAAAAGCGTCAGTGGCGGGCCGATGATCTCGAACACGACCGTACTGGCGATCGTAAAAGCCATAATGACTGAAGACCATTCCGGAAACCGCTCGCCCGCGACCAACGCCATGCCGACAGCAACACCAGCCTGTGGCAAAAGTGCGGGACCGTACCAGTGCATCTCTTTGTCCGACACTCCGCCAAGCAGCGCACCAACAACACCTCCCGCCAGCCGCCCGACTATGCGCAGCAAAAGAAACCCGACGCCCGTCCAGCCGAGAAGCAACAGTGCATCGACTTCGAGCAACGCACCGGCAAGCAGGAAGAACAGGATCATGAACGGCCACTGAATGTGCTCGATCTCGTGAAAGGCGCGGTCGTGGTGCTTTGCGAAATTCGCGATGATGGCGCCGACGGTCATGCCCGCAATCAGGAACGAGACCTCGAGCCATAGCGCAAAACCGGCGGTCAGAAAGACGATCCCGATGGCTTCGGCCTGTTGGGGTTCGCCCGGTTTCAGCCGCCCGGTCAAGTACGCAGCGGGGGCGCCAAGAACACACCCGAGCACGATCGCGCCGCCTAAATCCCAAGCCGCCCCGCTGAGGACACCACCCCAACCGCTTGCTTGGCCGATCATGACCAACACAACACTAAACACGATCAGACCCCAGACATCGTCAACCGCAACAATACCTTTCAGAGTGTCCGTGAACCCGTTTTCAAACCCGGATTGGTGAATGACATCCGCCATCGCTGCCGGCGCCGTCGCTGTCGCAATCGCCGCAAGAACCAGAGCTAGCTGGGGGGCCATCCCAAGAGCCCACAATCCAAGCGCGACGATAACAAGCGTGGCGAAGGCAACGGCCAAAGAGATCGTGAAAATTGCCGTCCCATGACGCGCAAAGTTCTTTCGTGTCAGAGACCCGCCCAGAAGGAAGGCCACCATAGTCAGGGCGACAATGGAAAGCTCGTCAAACCACTGCGCAACGTCATCCGGCACCAGATCGAACCCTTCACTTCCGATCGCAACCCCGAGAAGCAATAGCAGAGTAACCCGAGGCAGTCGCGTGACACGCCCCAGTTCGTCAGCGGCCAGACCCGCCAGAAAAAGCGCGCCCAACGTTACAAGAAATCCACCAAGTTCCATCCTTGTTACTCCAGCATCCCCAGTTCTTCCGGGCTTTGATCCGGATCATGATACTAAAAATGTGGTAGATACCAGTCTGCCGTACCGGGTGATGGAATCATTGACTTATTTTATACTTGTAAAATATTGATATCATATTTTTACAATAGCGAAGTACCCATGCCTAACCACTATGAAGGAGCAGTAGTCTCGACCCCACTGGACATCGAGGCGGTGGAAACTTCTCGGTTCGATCCACACCTAGGGGAAGAGATCAAAGCGCTGCGTAAAGCAAAGCGCATGACCCTAGGACAGTTGGGTCAGGCGACCGGCCTGTCAAACGGGTTCATCAGCCAGATCGAACGGGGCCAGAACCGACCTTCGGTCACGGCACTCTTCAAAATCAGCCGAGCACTGGGTGTATCTGTCGGATGGTTCTTCCCGACGGCACAGGCCGAGGACACCCCGAGAAACACGCATGTCGTGCGGCGGCGGGAACGACGTTCTATCGACTACGATGACGGTATTCGCGACGAGCTTCTGACCCCTGGACTAGGTGGAAATCTCGAACTTCTATCTTGTCGCTTCCCCCCCGGAAGCGGCGTAGAAAACGCCTATCACCACGAAGGAGAAGAGGCAGGCGTCGTGATCCGTGGTGCTTTGGACCTTTGGGTCGGAGACACGCTGTATCACCTGAAAGAAGGCGACAGTTTTGCCTTCGACAGCGCCACCCCGCACCGTTACCGGAACCCGACACAAGACGACACTGTGGTGATCTGGGCGATCACCCCTCCGAATTTCTGATGCTACAATCCAGTCAGGACATCCCCACATGAGCCACGCAAACTTCCCGAACCTGTTTTCGCCAATCACCATTGGTGGCCTGACACTACGCAATCGGATCGTGTCCACAGGTCACGAAACACATCTGAACGAAAAGGGTCGCGTTGGCGACAGAATGATCGCCTATCACGAGGCCCGCGCCCGTGGCGGTGCCGGGCTTATCATGACCGAAGTTGCCCTGGTGCATTCCAGCGCAGTTTTCGTGGCTGATCCAATCCGCGTGGATACCGATGACTGCATTCCCGGCTATGCCCGGTTGGCCGAAGTGATCCATAGCCATGGTACCGGGCTGATTGCACAGTTGTTTCATCCGGGGCGCGAGATGCTGGCCTCGGAAGACGGCACGGCACCTGTGTCTTATAGCGCGTCCCCCACCCCCAACGAACGGTTCCACGTGATGCCCCGCCCGATGACGCCCGAAATGGTGGCCGAGGTGATCGCGGCCCATGGCGATGCCGCAGCACGGATGTCGAAAGCTGGGCTCGACGGGGTCGAGATCGTCGCGTCTCATGGCTATCTTCCGGCGCAGTTCCTGAACCCGCAGGTTAATCAGCGCGACGACAACTATGGAGGTTCGCTGGACAACCGCACCCGCTTCATTCGGGACATCGCCGCGAACATCCGCGCCAAGACCGGCCCGGATTTCGTGATTGGCTTGCGCCTGTCGGGCAACGAGCTGAGCCATGAGGGGATGGATCAAAGCGAGATGCTGGAAGCTTGCGAGCGGATCGCAGCCGACGGCGTAATCGACTATTTCAGCGTGGTTGCGGGCTCGTCCGCTACCTTGGCCGGGTCGGTGCATATCGCGCCGCCAATGTTCGAAGAGGTCGGCTATACCGCGCCACTTGGTCAGGCCATCCGCGAACGCACCGGCGTGACGACCATCGTCACCGGGCGATTGAACCAACCGCAGGATGCTGAGAAGGTGATCGCCTCGGGACAAGCCGATCTATGCGGCATGACCCGCGCGATGATCTGCGACCCCGAAATGGGCGAGAAAGCACGCGCGGGCCGCATCGACGACATTCGGGCCTGTATCGGCTGCAATCAGGCCTGTATCGGGCATTTCCATGACGGGTATCCGATCTCGTGCATTCAGAACCCAGTCAGTGGCCGCGAACTGCAATACGGCACATTTCCACCAGCGACCGCAAAACGGCGGATCATGGTCATCGGCGGCGGCCCGGGTGGCATGAAGGCGGCGGCAGTTGCGGCCGCACGCGGTCACGAGGTTGCCCTGTTCGAACGAGACCCACAGCTGGGTGGACAAGCACGCCTTGCGCAGATGTTGCCGCATCGGGCCGAGTTCGGCGGCATCATCACCAACCTCAGCCGTGAGATGGAGCTGGCCGGGGTCGATATTCGCAAGGGGGCCGAGGTCGACGCGGACAGCATCGCGGATTTCGCCCCAGACGCCGTCATCGTCGCAACCGGCGCCACGCCGCGTTGGCCTGACTTCGAAGGTCGCGACGAAGCACATGTCGTCGATGCCTGGCAGGTGCTGCAGGGACAGGTGAATGTCGGAAAATCGGTCGTCGTGGCAGACTGGCGGGCCGACTGGATCGGGATCGGGGTTGCCGAGCATCTGGCGCAGAACGGGCATACCGTACGGCTTGCGGTCAACGGCTACATGCCCGGTCAGACGATCCAAATGTATGTGCGCGATGCCAGCATCGGCCGGTTGCATGGGCTTGGCGTCGAGATGCTGCCCTATATGCGCCTATTCGGCGCGGACGAAGACAGCGTCTATCTGCAGCACATCATGAGCAACGACGCTGTGATCTGCGAGGACGTGGATACGCTGGTTCTGTGTCAGGGCCACACCCCATCACACACGGTCGAAGATATTGTCCGGAAAATGGGCTTGGAACACCACCTCGTTGGGGACTGCATCGCGCCGCGTACCGCAGAAGAAGCGGTGCTTGAAGGATTACGTGCTGGGCTTGCCGTCTAGACCGGTCTGATATTGCTCAGAAAAAGCGCGTATTGATTTGAATCATTGCCCACCACCGCTGTCAGCCCCCAAGCTTCAGGTGGGAGGACACCACTATGTGCACTATCGGGAAAACACCCGAGGATTGCGCGGTGGCATGCTGGCGCCCGGCTGAACTGGGCGAGGCGCGCTCGGCGCATGATCTTGGCCGCGAACTTCTGACAGGGTTACCGGGCGATGCCGTCAACATCGGGTTCGAAGCCGTCGACCGTCACGTTGAACAGGGACACGGTGATCAGATTGCGTTGGTCTGGCTGTCAAAGACGGGCGAGCGCAAGGCGATCAGCTATCGCGAGCTTGCCCAGATGTCGTCGCGCTTTGCCAATCTGCTACACGCCCACGGGCTGACAAAAGGCGCGCGCGTGTTCGTCGCGATGGGCCGACGGCCCGAACTGTATACCGCCGCCCTTGGCACGCTGAAGGCCGGGATGGTGTTTACACCGCTGTTTGCCGCCTTCGGTCCCGAGCCCATTCGCACCCGGATGGAGATCGGTGACGCGAATGTGCTGGTCACGACAAAATCGCTCTATAAACGCAAGATCGCGGCATGGCGGGACGAGAT
>CALJDH010000218.1 GCA_938023895.1 uncultured Aliiroseovarius sp. | reverse complement strand
GCAGGTCGTGCATTATCTGCCGGGGGTGGGCAGCGGGCAGGGCGTGACCAAGCTGTCACGGTTCATGGACAAGGTGCTGGGCGGCGCGTTGGGCTGGGGCTTGGATGACCGTATTCTGGAAGCCTATCGCGCGCTTCTGTTTACCTATGAGCCCGGCGACCAGATTTACATTTTCGGGTTCTCTCGCGGCGCCTACACCGCGCGATCCCTTGCAGGCATGATCCGCACGGCGGGTATTCTGCCGTCTAACCGCACCGACCTGATCCCCGAGGCAATGCGCATGTATCGCGCGCGTGAGGGGCGCAAGTCACACCCGGACAGCGAACCTTCCATGGCTGCCCGTTTGGCCATGTCGCCTGATATTGCCACCAGCCCCAAGGATGAGGCATGGCGGAAAGATCAGGGCATCGATTGCCACCTGTTGGACATCACCTATGTCGGTGTCTGGGACACGGTGGGTGCGTTGGGTGTCCCCGCCTTCCTTGGCCCGCTCGCCCGTTTCCTGAATGCGCGCTATGCGTTTCACGATGCGGATCTCTCCCGCTCGGTCGGGGCGGCACGTCATGCAGTGGCGATTGACGAACGCCGTAAGCACTTCCCGCCCGCGCTGTGGACCAATCTGGACAAGCTGAACGGAGAGATCACGGGCAGCAATTCGCGCTATCAGCAACTGTGGTTCGCGGGCAATCACGGGATTGTCGGGGGATCCGGCGCCGCTCCGGAACTGTCTGCATTTCCAACGGCGTGGATCGTAGCGGGCGCGCAGGAGCGCGCGTTGGATTTCAACCCGTCGCGCCTACAAGAGCTTCTGACCATCGCGGATGTGAATGCGGATGATCGCGGGGCAGCGCTGCAACCTGCGTGGCGCAATCTATGGGGGCTGTTGCTATGCGATCGCACGCTTCTGCGTGATCCTGACAGCCAAACCATCCCTGCCCGTCAGATATCGGGCGCCGCAAAAGAAAGGGCGCGCCAGACGTCTTATCGTCCGCGCACCCTTGATCCCGTGATCGAGGATCTTTTGAAGTAGATCAGAGGTTTAGGCCAGCTGACCTTTTGCCGTGATCCGGGTTTTGCCGCCCAGATACGGGTGCAGAACCTCGGGCAGAGTGACCGATCCATCCTCTTCCTGACCGTTTTCCAGAACCGCGATCAGTGCGCGGCCGACCGCAAGGCCCGAACCGTTTAGCGTGTGCAGGAACACCGGCTTGCCACCCTCGGCGGGTTTCATCCGTGCGTTCATGCGGCGCGCTTGGAAGTCACCACAGGTCGAGACCGAGCTGATTTCGCGATAGGTGTTCTGGCCGGGCAGCCAGACTTCGATGTCATGCGTGCGGATCGCGCCGAAGCCGATATCGCCGGTGCACAGAACCACGGTGCGATAGGGCAGGCCCAGACGTTCCAGAATGTCCTCGGCACAGCGGGTCATACGCTTGTGTTCAGCTTCAGATTCGTCCGGCTTGGTGATCGACACCATCTCGACCTTTTCGAACTGGTGCTGACGCAGCATGCCTGCGGTGTCACGCCCTGCCGAGCCCGCTTCCGAGCGGAAACATTGCGTGTGGGCCACGTAGCGACGGGGCAGATAGCCTTCTTCGACCGTGGCACCGTTGACGATGTTGGTCAGCGGCACTTCGGCGGTCGGGACCAGCCACCAGCCATTGGTGGTCTGATAGCTATCCTCGCCAAATTTCGGCAACTGGCCTGTGCCGCGCATCATGTCTTCTTTGACCAGAACTGGGGTCCAGGTCTCGGTCAGCTCGTTTTCATTCACGTGTACGTCCAGCATAAACTGGGCCAGCGCGCGGTGCAGGCGGGCAACGGCGCCCGACAGAACCATGAAGCGCGAGCCAGACAGCTTCGCGGCGGTTTCGAAGTCCAGACCATCCTGAACGGCGGGCAGCTCATAATGCTCAATCGGCTTGAACGAGAATTCGCGCGGGGTGCCCCAGCGGTTGATCTCGACATTGTCGTCTTCGTCGTCCCCATCTGGCACGTCATCGGCCACGATGTTGGGCAGGCCCATCAGAAGATCAGTAAGCTTGGCGTCCAGCTCTTTCGCCTGCTCATTAAGGCTGGCGATCTCGGCTTTCTTCTCGCCGACCAGCGCACGCAGACGCTCGAACTCGGCCTCATCGCCCGAGGCTTTTGCCGCCCCAACGGACTTGGCCGCCTTGTTGGCTTCCGCCTGTGCGGTTTCGGCGGCCAGAATGGCGGCGCGGCGGTTTTCATCCAGCGACAAAACCTCGCCCGACAGTGCCGAAAGGCCCCGACGGGCCATAGCCTTGTCGAACGCTTCGGGGTTGTCGCGGATCAGGCGGATATCATGCATGGATCTGTCCTTTAATTCTACCTGACGCGCATATGCCAGATGGGCGCGCCGGGGGGAAGAGAAAACCACCCCCCTGCTTGCTGGACAACCCTCAGACCCCCATATAGGGTGCGCCGGACATTTGGGCGGGCACAGGGACCAGCCCACGAAGAAAGGGACATAACGATGTTTGTAACTCCTGCTTTTGCACAAGCCGCGGGCGCGCCTGCGGGTGGACTTCTGAACGGGATGCTGGTCCCGATGGTGCTGGTTTTCGCCATCATGTATTTCTTCATGATCCGCCCCCAGCAGAAGAAAATGAAAGAGCATCAGGCGATGCTGGGTGCGCTGCGCAAGGGCGACCAGATCGTTACGCAGGGCGGTGTGATCGGCAAGATCACCAAGGTCAAAGACGACACCGAAGTTGAAGTCGAAATCGCATCGGGCGTGAAGGTCCGTGTTGTGCGCGCGACCATCACGACCGTCATGGGCAAGACCGAGCCGGTCGAAAGCTGATCTGCGCGGGTTTCCACCCAACCAACTGAATATTAAGAATTTATAGGGCAGGGGCACATGCTTCAAATCGCAACTTGGAAACGTCTTGTGATCTGGGGGCTGGTGCTCCTTGGCCTGTATTTCGCGTCGCCGAACGGATTTTATGACCGCGTCGAGACGCATAATGATGCAGTGGCCACGATCGAAACCACCGGCACCACGGCTGAGCTTGAGGCAGATCGTTCGGCTTGGCCCGATTGGGCGCCGAATGCGTTGGTCAATCTGGGGCTCGACCTGCGTGGTGGTGCGCATTTGCTGGCCGAGGTTCAGGTCGCGGATGTCTATGAGGCACGGATGGATGGCTATTGGCCGGAGATCCGCAACGCGCTGCGTGACGAGCGCGCCACCATCGGCACCATTCGCCGTCAAGACAGCGACCCGTCTGAACTGCGCGTGAAAATCTCGAAACCCGAGGCCCTGCCGCAAGCGATTGAAATCGTGCGTGGATTGGCGCAGCCGGTGGTTAGCCTGTCGGGTGTTGGTTCGACCGACATCGAAGTGAACGCGGGCCGCGAGGGCGAGTTCGTCGTTACCCTGTCCGAAGCCGAGCGCGTCGCCACCGACGACCGCACCATCCAGCAATCACTTGAAATCATTCGCCGCCGCGTGGACGAGGTTGGCACCCGCGAACCCACCATCCAGCGTCAGGGCGACACGCGAATTCTGATTCAGGTGCCGGGCATCGGCTCGGCCTCCGAGCTGAAAGAGATCATCGGTAAAACCGCGAAACTGACCTTCCACCCGGTTGTCACACGCACCACCGATGACACGACTACACCCGGCCCGCGTAATGTTCTGTACCCGTCGATCGACGAAGAAGGCATCTTCTATGTGCTGGAACAGACGCCCGTCGTAACCGGCGAGCAGCTGAACGACGCGCAGCCCGCCTTCGACCAGAACGGCCAGCCTGCGGTGAACTTCCGCTTTAACGTCTCGGGCGCGCGGCTGTTCTGTGATTATACCGGTGCCAACGTGGGTGCCCCCTTCGCGATTGTGCTGGATGAAGAGGTCATCTCGGCCCCACGGATCAACGAACAGATTTGTGGCGGCTCTGGCATCATCACGGGCAACTTCTCGATCGAGGAATCAACCAATCTGGCCGTGCTGCTGCGCGCGGGCGCTCTGCCGGCCGAG
>CALJDH010000217.1 GCA_938023895.1 uncultured Aliiroseovarius sp. | reverse complement strand
CAAGCCGACCGCGAACCCCGATCAGGTCCGCGCCGAGCTGCTTCAGCATGAAGTGATCGTCGAGAAGATGTCAGGTGACGTGCAGGATGTTGAAGTGTCCGCCATCACTGGTGCTGGTCTGGATGAACTGCTGGAAGCCATCGCGCTGCAGTCGGAAATTCTGGAACTGAAAGCCAACCCAAAACGCGCCGCATCCGGTGCCGTGATCGAAGCCCAGCTTGATGTGGGCCGTGGTCCGGTTGCCACCGTTCTGGTTCAGAACGGTACGCTGCGACAGGGCGATATCTTCGTCGTGGGCGAGCAGTGGGGTAAGGTCCGTGCGCTGGTCAACGACCACGGTGAGCGCGTGAAAGAAGCTGGCCCCTCGGTTCCGGTCGAGGTTCTGGGTCTGAATGGCACGCCCGAAGCAGGTGACGTTCTGAACGTGGTGGACACCGAAGCTCAGGCACGTGAAATTGCCGAGTATCGTGAACAAGCCGCCAAGGACAAACGCGCCGCTGCCGGTGCTGCGACCACGCTGGAACAGATGATGGCGAAGGCGAAAGCCGATAAGGATGTGGCCGAGCTGCCGATCCTGGTCAAAGCCGACGTTCAGGGTTCGGCCGAAGCCATCGTTCAGGCGATGGAAAAAATCGGCAACGACGAAGTCCGCGTGCGTGTGCTGCACTATGGTGTGGGCGCGATCACCGAAACCGACGTGGGTCTGGCGGAAGCCTCGGGCGCGCCGGTTATCGGCTTCAACGTCCGTGCAAACGCCTCGGCCCGTAACTCGGCCAACCAAAAAGGCGTCGAGATCCGTTACTACTCGGTCATCTATGACCTTGTGGATGACGTGAAAGCGGCGGCCTCGGGTCTGTTGTCGGCAGAGGTTCGCGAGAACTTCATCGGCTACGCCGAAATCCGCGAAGTCTTCAAGGTGTCGGGCGTCGGCAAGGTTGCTGGCTGTCTGGTCACCGAAGGTGTTGCCCGCCGTTCGGCCGGCGTGCGCCTGCTGCGCGACAACGTGGTGATCCACGAAGGCACGCTGAAGACCCTGAAGCGCTTCAAAGACGAAGTGAAAGAGGTTCTGTCCGGTCAGGAATGCGGTATGGCGTTTGAAAACTACGACGACATCCGTCCGAATGACGTGATCGAGATCTTCGAACGCGAAGAAGTCGAGCGTACGCTGGACTAATCGCACCGCCGAGTGATGAATAAGAAAAGGGGACGGTTTTCCGTCCCCTTTTTGCATGTTTTGTTGCGAGTTAACGGCTCACAGAAGCTCGCGCAGCACCGGGATCAGCGGGATGTCAGCGGGCGGCATCGGGAAGTCGCGCAGCTGGTTCACCCGCGCCCATTTCAGCACCTGACCTTCGCGCGGGGTCGGCGTACCGTTCCACTTGCGACAGGCAAACAGCGGCATCAGCAGATGAAAATCATCATAGCTGTGGCTGGCGAAGGACAGGGGGGCAAGGCAGGAGTTCCACGTCTCGATCCCTAGTTCTTCGTGCAGTTCACGGACCAGTGCGGCCTCGGGTGTCTCACCCTGTTCCACCTTCCCGCCCGGAAACTCCCACAGGCCTGCCATGGATTTCCCCTCGGGCCGTTGGGCCAGCAGGATCCGCCCGTCCGGGTCGATCAGCGCGACGGCAGAAACAAGGATGGTTTTCACGAGCGATAGTCCGCGTTGATTTGGATATAGGCGTGGGTCAGATCGCAGGTCCAGACGGTGGCCGTGCCCTCGCCAACCCCTAAATCGACGTCGATTAGCAGGTCGTCTTGCTTCATGTAATCCGCGCCATCTTCCTCGCGATAGGCGGGCGAGACCCAGCCTTTTTCAGCCACCAAAGTATCCCCAAAGCGGATCGTCAGAAGATCGCGGTCGGCATAGGCGCCGGATTTGCCGATCGCCGCCACGACGCGGCCCCAGTTGGGATCTTCGCCCGCCACAGCGGTTTTCACCAATGGCGAGTTGGCAATGGCGAGCGCGTGCACCTTGGCGTCTGCATTCGATTTCGCGCCAGTCACGCGGACCTCGACGAATTTCGTGGCACCTTCGCCGTCGCGGACAACCTGATGGGCCAGATCCAGCATCACCTCGTTCAAGGCGGCGCGGAAGGCGGCGTTGGTCTGGTCAACCTCAACACCCGAAGCCCCCGTCGCCGCCAGCAGCAGCGTGTCCGAGGTCGAGGTGTCGCTGTCCACCGTGATCGCGTTGAAGCTGTCTTCGTTCAGCTCCGACAGCATCGCCTGCAGGTCTGCCTGTGCGATTTTCGCGTCGGTGAAGATGAACACCAGCATCGTCGCCATATCCGGTGCAATCATGCCCGAGCCCTTGGCGATCCCCGCGATATGTACGATCCGGTCGCCGATCTTCACCTCGGCCTTGGCGCCTTTGGGGAAGGTGTCGGTGGTGCGGATCGCTTGGGCAGCGTCCTGCATCGCGTCGGGGGTTAGAAGCCCCTTCAGCTCGTCGATTTTGGCGGTGATGCGGTCATGGGGCAGTGGTTCGCCAATCACGCCGGTCGAGGCGGTGAAAACGCGTTCCTGCGGGACATCCAGCGCGCTGGCCACGGCCCCAGTAATGGCCGCAACCGACCCATCCCCAGCGGCGCCGGTGAAAGCGTTCGAGTTGCCTGCGTTGACCAAGAAGGCCGCACCCTTATCCGATGCACCGCCCAGCTTGGCCTGACAATCCAGAACCGGGGCCGAGCGAGTGGCGGATGTGGTAAAGACGCCAGCAATCGAGGTGCCCGGTTGAAGCTCGGCCAGCAGTACATCCAGCCGATCTTTGTATTTCACACCCGCCTTGACCGCCGAGAACTTGGCCCCGGCAATCACGGGCAGGTCGGGAAAGTTCGCGGGCGCAAGCGGCGAAACCTTATGTGTGTGATCGTCTGCTGCAGCCAGCTTGGCCTTCAGCTTCGATACCTTCTTCTTCAGCTTATTAATTTTCGCCGTCTTGCCCATCTTTGTCCTCTAAAGATCAGTTGTCCAACAGTGTCATATCACGCGAAACGGCGGGGTCGATCCCCTCCAGCGCAGTACGTTCGATTGTTGCACCATCCAGCAGCGTTTGAAGGGCATTTTCAACCGCATCGTTTTCGATCTGAGCGGCAAGTTCGCCGCGAACTTCATCAAGTTCGGGGGCGCCGACCATGCGGGTGTCGTTCAGCTTGACCACGTGCCAACCGAACTGGGTCTGGACGGGGGCGGAAACGGCACCTGTCTCAAGCGCGAAAACGGCGTCTTCAAATGGCTTCACCATCATACCGGGACCAAACCAGCCCAGATCTCCGCCACCGGGGCCCGACGGGCCGGTCGAGAACTCTTTCGCCAGCTCGGCAAAGTCCGCACCACCGTCCAGCTTGGTGATCAGCTCTTTCGCTTCGTCTTCGGTGGCGACCAGAATATGCGCGGCGCTGAACTCTTTCGTGGGTTCGGCATCTGCATATTGCGCGTCATAGGCGGCCTGCAGGGCGTCTTCGGTCACGGCCTCGGAGACAATCGCATCAACCTGCTGGGCAGCGGCCATTTCGCGGCGGGTGTTTTCCAGAATGATCTCGTTCCGGCGGCTGATTTCGTCTGCGGCCTGACCCAGTACGGTCTGCTGGATCAGCTGTTCGACCAGGCCGGGGAACAGCACGTCATCGGGCAGCTGCTGATACTGCTGCGCAAGCCCCTGACGGGCAGCGATCACATGTGCCACGGTGATATTCTCACCGTTGACGATCGCCAAAACGGTGTCAGCCTGGACCTCAACCTTGGGCATTGCGTCTTCGGTTGCGGTTTCCTGCGCAAAGGCAGGCGCACCCAAAGTCAGCGAGAGGGCGAAGCCAAAGGCGGCCGCGTGGCGATAAATCATGAAAATATCCTTCAAAACAGGCCGGATTCCCCGGCAACATTGACAGTTTTACACCCGACGCTTACATCGCTAAGGGCTTAAGAGCGTGGGTTCTTGAGCACTTAGATAGGTGGCTGGATCGGGACGGGCAAGTTTCCTCTGGTCAAACCAGCGTTAAACCGCATTGAGGCAAAAAAAACATGCTTGGAAAAATCGCGCGTAAAGTCTTTGGCACACCGAATGATCGCAAGATCAAGGCCACGCGACCCATTGTCGAAAAGATCAACGCGCTTGAGGACGAATTCGCCGCTTTGTCAGATGACGGCATCGTCGCCAAGACCGAAGAATTGAAGAAACGTGTGGCGGATGGCGAAAAGCTGGACGCGATCCTGCCCGAGGCCTTCGCCAACTGTCGCGAAGCCGCCAAACGTGCCCTGGGTCTGCGCGCCTTCGACACGCAGCTGATGGGCGGGATCTTCCTGCACGAGGGCAACATCGCGGAAATGAAAACCGGCGAGGGCAAAACCCTTGTGGCGACTTTCCCCGCTTATCTGAATGCGCTGTCCGGCAAGGGCGTGCACATCGTCACCGTGAACGACTATCTGGCGAAGCGTGACGCGGAATGGATGAGCAAGGTTTACGGCGCTTTGGGCATGACCACCGGTGTCGTTTATCCGCATCAGGCTGATGACGAAAAGCGTCAGGCCTATGCTTGCGACGT
>CALJDH010000216.1 GCA_938023895.1 uncultured Aliiroseovarius sp. | reverse complement strand
TCGAGCGCAAAGTCGAGCGCAAAGTCGGTTATCAACAGCTCCGTCTCGCCCGTGTGCACCACAAGGGGCGTGCTTTCCGCCGTCCGTCACGTCGACGTCCTCCCGGGAGGAGCGGCACACATCCCGTTCGCGACGAGCGTCGCCTTCTCGGCGTGCATGCCACCCTCCGGATGCGCCGACTACGGGACTGTCGACCTCTACGTGCGCGTCCTGTTCCGGCACACGGCGTTCAAGCGGTCGCTGCTGGAGACATTCATCGGGTCCTACACGCTGAGCGCCGACCGCCTCGACGATGTGCAGCTCGACCACGGCGAGTATCGCATGTTTTCGTCGGTCTTCGATGCGGAGACGGTCGAGGAGCGAAACAAGCTGCGCGCCGCCTTCCGCCGCGACAAAGAGCGGCGACGGGAGAGCGCGGCCAACATCAACGACGCGCGACGTGCCGCCAGCAGGGGCGTGAGCGGCACCAGCGGCGGCACGCCGCAAGACTTTAGTCCGCCCGAAAAGATTGAAATCCTGCACGGGTTGAAACAAGCGCCCTTCCTCGGCACGATCGAGCGCGTCGAGCAGGTCGCCGGGATGCGCTTCGAGAACACCAGGTGCCGCTTTGTGCCGGGCGGCCCCGCACTGGCGACCTATACCGGCCTCAACTTCCCGCGCGCGCTCGCCAGAGAATCGAGAGCGAGCAACTCCGGGGTGCTGTGGCTCGTCGAGCCGGGCGTGGCGTTCGTCCTCCAGGCGAGCATCCGGCTCAAGGACGCCAGCGACGCCGCGGACGCGGCCGCGCACGAAGAGGCGGTGCTCGGGTTGATCGACCGGGCAAACGCGGCGAATGGGCCAAACGGGCCAAACGGGCCAAACGGGCCAAACAGGAGACGCCTCACGTTCGTGCTGCGGCTGTTGGACGCCGACGACGGCTCCGACACCTTCAACCAGCTCCTGTCCGACCGCAAGAACACGAACGTGCGCTGCGCGGTCATGCACAACGGACTGGTGACCTTTCGCATACGTCTGCACCCGCACTTCAAACCGGAGTTCCTGCAGCGTTCGTACGCCTTCGAAGTCGCCGCTGAAGACGCCAGCATCGCACGGCGCTTCCGCCTCGTCGGGCGATCGCACCCGTTTCGGTTGATGACGACGGGTGACAACAACTGCCTGCACTCACCGGCGGACCCGCTCAAGACGTTGCAGCAAGGCACGACGTACATCGACCCCAACACGCGAGGCACCCGCTTCAAGCCCATCGACACGAGCCTCTTCGACTCCGTCTTCGCGCACTACGCCGTGTTTCCAAAGGACTATGCCGCCCTCTATGGTGCGACCGACCACCGGACGCGGGATCAGTTGGCGCTCCAGCAGACGAAACGTCAGCTCGACGAGGCGCTCAACACGCTCAAGGAGCGCGAGCGAAAGATCCAGTGCCTCGAAGGCGAGATCCGGTGCATAGGCGTACGGAGGTTTCGCGACGGCGTGTTTTGCCCCAATGACCAACCGTCGCAGCAGTCTTCGCAGTCGTCGATTGAAAGCGCCAGTGGAAGCGCGGTTGGAAGCGCGGGTGGAAGCGCGGTTGGAAGCGTGAGAAGAGGAGACTCCAATGCATCGACGGCGGGCATAACGCTCGCCGACCTCCGGGCCGAGCTCTTCGAGTGCACCGACGGGACGTTCGTGGGCGTCCAAACTAACTGTCCGCGTCTGAAGCTCTCCATTCTCTCCGAGAATGGAGACGCGGTCGACGACACCACAGTCGCCAAGCTGGTCTACGGCAGGTGCGCCCCGCTCCAGTACGCCGTGACGGCGCTGTCCGTGCAACCCGACGGTAATCTCATTCCATGCGACGACTCCATTCTCTACCTAAAGCACAAGCGCGCTGGCGTCGGCAACCGACTGGTAGTGTACAGCACGGAACTCAACAACGTCGTGTTCAACACAAAGCTAAAATCACCTACTGGGACCAAACTGTGTCTGTGCGTCGAACTCTACCCGGACCGCCACGCGATGCAGACCAACCCATCCGACCAACACTTTGCCGAGGACCGACGGCGGCTGCGGGACCTGAACATCGCGTCCGTCTACTCCGTCATCTTCTCGCCGCGCGCCAAGCAACCAGCAAATGCGTTTCCAACCCGCAGGCTCGTCTCGGCGGACGAGGCCTCCGCAGACGCCGCTGAAGCACCGCCAACTACTACTACTACTACTACTACTCATCACACCACTCCTTCTGGCACCCCTTCTGGCACCCCTTCTGGCACTCCTTCTGGCACTCCTTCTGGCACTCCTTCTGGCACCCCTTCTGGCACCCCTTCTGACACTCCTTCTGACACTCCTTCTGACACTCTACCGTCCACCATCACCACAATCATCCACTAATCGATGGCTCGCTCGTTTTGCGGCACGTGAGCCTGCTCCGCAAGGTAAACGATCAAGGGGTGGGGTGTTATCTTGACGTCCAACAAGTCGTCGTCCTCAAAGAGTCGGTGCGCCGCGTGCCTGTACGGCAGCAGCGTCACGTCGCTCGAAAACCAATTGCAAACGGGCTCGCCAAACTCGAGAAACTTTTCATTTATCCACGCCTTGGCGGCCGCGCCTTCCATTGCTGGCGCGAGCGGAGGCTTGAGGCGTGAAAGGTTTTCCCGTTCGTAGGCGCGCCACAAATTTATGCGAACGAGTAGGCGCTCCGGGAGGGACAAAAGCAGGTAGGGAGGCTGGATTCCGGCGTGTAACGCGCGCACGCGCAGCTGGGCCGCCAAGAATTCGTCCAGCGTAGTGCTCTGAATGGGAAGGCGGTGGTCGAGGGTGTGCATGTACGGGAGGGTGAACGTTGCGGTGACGAGCGCGTGCGTGGCGCGGTCGGCAAATCGGAGTACTCGTAGCGCGGACAGCGCGTTTTCGTATCCGTAAACTCCGGCGTGCTCCGCGAGCGTGTGGCAAAGAGCTTCCAAGACGGCATGATAAGAATTCACTAAAGTCTTGGTAGGCTCCGACGGCCCGTCGACGCGCACTCTCTTCTTTGCGTGCCGTTCGGTCTTTCCGTCCGGCGCCGCCGCGTCCGTTGAATCTGTCGCGTCCGTTGAATCTGTCGCATCCGCAACGTCCGACTCATCTCCCAGCTCCTCTCCCAGCTCCTCTCCCGACTCCTCTCCCGACTCCTCTCCCGACTCTCCCGACAACCTTTTGCAGAGTTGTTTTCGGCGACGCGCCGCTTTGCGACCGGACCGCACCGAAGGCGGCGTGCGCTCGGGCGTCGTCAGTAGTATCACAGCAGCAGGCCTAACCGATGTAGGAGGCGACGTAGGAGGCGGCGTGAGAGACGGCTGGGGCAACACATGAGCAGTAGCGGTCAAGTCCAACAGCCGACGGTTCATCACCGTCGCCACCGAAGAGACAAACGCGTTGTGTTGGTCAGTGAGGCACATCGCTGGACGCGTTGACCACCTTTCTGGGTTGGCAACCTCGTGAACTCGTGCGCCTCTGCCGCCGACTGTACCGACTGTACCGACTGTACCGACTATACGTTGGCCGACGGACGGAAATCTCACTCAACCAGTCGGTAAGATTTTCCCAAAGTATAAGAAGTAGGATTCCACAGCCATGTACAAATGAGGGGGGTGGTGCACCCTCTGGATTTTTTCTCCAAGGGGCCCAAACCCGGGGACTGACCGGGTGCACATGAAAACTCCCCTGCCGCAGACTAATCTGAAGACCGGCCTCCAGACCAGTCTCCAGACCGGACGTTTCTCTACACTTTTGAAATTAATATTGTATATATATATATAGTATAATATGATAAAAATAAGTAGATACTCCAGAAATCTGACACTTTACTACTATTCCCCTTTTACTTACTTTTCTACATACCTACCTTTTACTTACCTACATTTACCAATACAGTACACCGAATACAAGTACACGCGCCAGTACACTACAAAAGCCACGGGCTATCTACCTCTTTTCGCTTTTGCGCTCACGATGCCTCTGTGCTCCTGCCTTTTTTAGACACATGGGTACAAGTAGGATTCCACAGCCATGTACAAATGAGGGGGGTGGTGCACCCTCTGGATTTTTTCTCCAAGGGGCCCAAACCCGGGGACTGACCGGATGCACATGAAAACTCCCCTGCCGCAGACTAATCTGAAGACCGGCCTCCAGACCAGTCTCCAGACGGACGTTTCTCTATAAAAATTCAATTGAATATAATATAAATATATAGTCTTTTACTCCAAGATTGCGGAGCAGCACCGCCCCGGGCGCGACGCCCGTGCGCTCAAGCGGCGGGACGAGCGGCTGGCGAGACCCGAGGTCACAGAGGCAGAAAAGGCCAAAGCGGAGGACATCTACCAGAAGACCATTGCCAAGGTCCCCGAGCTCCGCGGCCTCCGCTTCTGCCCGGGTTGCAAGCGCTGCCTGAACCGCGACCGCAACGCGGCCAACAACATCGGGCTGCAGTTCAAGCGCCTCGCGTTCGGTCTAGGCGCCATCAAGGCCATGTCCGCGGAGGAGGAGGAACTGCACGCAGCGGACGTGGAGCTCGCGGACGTCAGCGACTAAGAATACAAAACATGTCCTTCTTTGCTGGGGAGTACGCAGTGCGAATACAGTGCTTCTTCTCTCTCTGACCCAATCCTCCAGACCACACCCAGTGGGTCGACTGCTGCATCAGTCCCCATCAGTCCCCATCAGTCCCACGATGCAAAAGGGTGACGCAAACCGGCGATCTCTTCTTCTGTGGTCCCTTGCATGAGCGTGACCGTGTCGCGGGTCTCCTGCTGCCGTTAAACCAGGCTCTTTCGGCGCGAGGCAAGACTGGCTCCGCACCGACTCAATAAATCGACACCGACGGAGATGCCTTGTAAAACCCGACCATGCTTTTGCACATGGAGCAAAAAGGAGAGCCCTCGGTGACGTCATACGGACAACGACGGCGCCCATCTCGCTCCGAAAACGTGTAGACGCAGATTCCGTCTTCCGATGGCGTAGTGACATCCTTGAACTCTTCCATGGTAGGACGGTACTTTCTCATACGATCTTCGTCGGCTTGTCTCTTCGGCGCGGCCTTCTTCTCGGCGTTTGCAGCGATCAGCGCCGCGATCTTGGCCTTTGCCTCCTCGGAAAACTCGAAGGATTCTTCGTCGTCGTCGTCGTCACGCGCGCGCTTGCGCAACTTCTTGAAGCGGTCGGTGGGTTTCGGCGTCCCAGCAGGGGCCGCGAGCGCGGTCTCCACGGCGGCGCGCGCTTCGGGCGGCACAGAGTCGTGGAACCGCGCACAGACTCGGTCGTCCTTCAACGCGGGTGAGAGATTGGCGACGCAGTTGGCCGCCATGCAGTAGTGTGTGTACTTTCTGAAGCCGACAATTGTTGTTCCACTCCAGCCGCCGCAAGCTCTTCCCAGCGGCTTCCAATCGCGCAAAACAAGCGCGTGCACTTCACCAGTCTCCGGCTTCACCTTGCACGAATCACACTTCGCGTCCGTCTTCGTCACAAGTTTGTACTCCACTTCTGGAGGCATCTTCGCAGTTCGTTCCACGTAGCTTGTCAGCTTCTCAATTTCTCCGTTCAAAAACTCGTTGATCCAGTACGTGAACGAGGACTGGCCGCGGTCGTCGACATCAGCCGCTTGGCCTTCGTCTAGAGATCCGAATTTGCCATATCGCGTGGCGTGTTTGGACAGCAAGCGGCAAACTGAGGCAAGAACTGCTTCAAACTGTCGATCGGACGGGTCGATGCAGAAGGTCTCTTTGACAAACGCGACCGCTTCGCCCACCTCCGACTTTGTGAAAGTGTGCTCGTAGGCAGTGGCCATCCGCATTCGCTTCGTGAAGTAGTCCATGCGCCCATCGCTCATCTGCTCGGCCATGCTCTTCTGCCCTGAGGAGTGCGTTGTTTGCATCTCCTTCCGGAAGGCCGCTGCCACTTCCCTGCGGGATGGCGGCGCTGATGGCGGCGCGGTGGCCGAAAAACCTTACGCTCCACCCATACTTACAATACTCCACCCACTCACCCTACACACACCCTACACACACACGTTCCCAGCACACAATGCGCGCCGCCGCCCCCATGCGCGCCGCCGCCCCCATGCGCGTCGCCGCCCCCATGCGCGCCGCCGCCGCACCGAATGCACCGACACCTCAGAATTTGACGTTCAAGAAAAAACGAAACCCCGTTTTCTTCTTTTTGTCGTCGCCGATGCTGAGAGTGCACGTCTTCTTCTTCTTCTTCTTCTTCGGCGTCGTCATCATCATCTTCTTCTTTTTCACCACCGTCATGCTCTCCGCGGTGGCCGCGACGCACGTCTTCCGCCACTTTTTGACGTGATGCGCGCAGCGCTTTTTCCCACCGGTGCCAAACGACTGCGCGTGGAGTCTCTTCACCGACGCGATCCGTTCGGCCGTGAGCGTGCACGACTGAGCGCCGCCGCCGACGTGGTGCACGCACAACGAGGTGTTGCGTTCGGCCATGTCGCTCGTCAGGCATTTGACGCGCCCGCGTCCGTCCACCGTCACGTACAGACCGCCACCGGGCGGGCGCGCGAGTAGCTCGGTGTCGGCGTCTTCTTCGGTGTTTCCGGCGTCTCCTTTTCCGGTGCAAGCGCTCGTCACTCGGTTTGCCGCCGGAATCAACAGCCCGGCCCTCTCCGCG
>CALJDH010000215.1 GCA_938023895.1 uncultured Aliiroseovarius sp. | reverse complement strand
AGGTGTTCGAATTCAACCTTCTACCCGAAGAAGGCCACGAATACCCGGCTTTCATCAACATGCAGCAGCCTTACTATGAAAGCTTCCAGCTGGACCGCTTTGAAGAGCTGCAAAAGGACGGCGCGCCGATCGAGATCCGCGGCAAGAACCGCGTTGATAACGTCGAAGTGCATGATGACTATGTCACGCTTGAGATCATGACGCCGGACGGCCCCTATACGCTGGAAGCAGACTGGCTGATCGGTTGTGACGGAGCCTCGTCACCGTTGCGCACGATGCTGGATCTGGACTTCACCGGGAAGGTCTTCCAAGACAGCTTCCTGATCGCTGACATCAAGATGAAGAACGACGATTTCCCGACCGAGCGTTGGTTCTGGTTTGAACCGACCCACGGTGGCGGTGCCTCGACCCTTCTGCACAAACAGCCTGACGATGTCTGGCGCGTTGACTTCCAGATTGGCTGGGACGTCGACCGCAAGGAAGAGATGAAAGAGGAAAACATCCGCCGTCGTCTGGACGCCTTCCTTGGTGAAAACGTGCAGTACGATATGGTCTGGTCCTCGATCTACACGTTCCAGTGCAAACGCATGGACAGCTTCCGTCATGGTCGCGTGTTCTTTGCAGGCGACGCCGCCCACCAAGTGTCGCCCTTCGGCGCACGTGGTGCGAACTCGGGTATGCAGGACGTGGACAATCTGGGTTGGAAACTGGGCATGGTCATGCGCGGTGAAGCACCCGACAGCCTGCTGGATACCTATAACTACGAGCGTATCCACGGTGCGGACGAGAACATCCTGAACTCGACCCGGTCGACCGATTTCATCACCCCGAAATCGGAAATGAGCCGCCTTCTGCGCGACGCCGTGCTGGACCTGTCGGAAAAGCACGAGTTTGCGCGCCCGATGGTGAACTCGGGCCGTCTGTCGGTGCCCTGCACCTATGATGGCTCGCCGCTGAACTCGGCTGATGCGCTGGACGGCCCCGCCCGCTCGCGTCCCGGTTCGGTCTGCCCCGATGCGCCGCTGGGGGACGACTTCCTGCTGTCGAAGCTGGGGGATAAGTTCATCCTGCTGACCATCGACGCTGACGCCCCCGACATGATCGAGGAAAGCGGCATTCAGGTCACCCGTCTGGCCCTGTCGACCACTGACGACAAGACCGGCGCCTTGCGTGAACGCTATCTGGGTGACAATGACAGCGCCGTCTATCTGATCCGCCCGGATCAGCACGTTGCAGCCCGTCGCCCTAGCTTTGATGACAACCAGATCCGCGCCGCGATCCGTCGCGCCATCGGTAAGGAGTAAGCCCCATGACTGATTTGATCCTGACCCCGAACATCGACGGTGTGGACGATTTCTATGCCGAGCTTCTGGCCGCGCATGAAGGTCTGACCAAAGAAGACAGCGACGCGCTGAACGCGCGCCTTGTGCTGGTTCTGGCCAACCATGTCGGTGACCGTGAAGCGCTAAGCCAAGCGCTGAAAGCCGCCGAGAAATAAGGCTGTAAGCTTCGTTTTGGACATGAAAAGGGGCCCGTGCAGACCTGCGCGGGCCCTTTCTTTTTGATCCATCTTGATTTCCATTGATAATTTGATCAAATTATATTTCCGTGGGTTGCGAAACCAGCCCGGTGGTGCCACAGTGCCGCAAACCCGTCCAAGGAGTCAGGAATATGATCGAGAAACGCGACTTTTACATCAACGGCAAATGGGTCGCCCCCGCCGCCGCCAACGATTGCAATGTGATTGACCCTTCGACCGAAGAGGTCTGCGCGGTCATTTCGCTTGGTGATCAGGCCGACACGGATGCCGCTGTAGCCGCCGCCAAGGAAGCCTTCAAGACTTGGGGCTTTTCATCCAAGGCCGAACGTCTGGAACTGATCGAGAGCATTCTCGAGATCTACAACCGCCGCGCCGAAGATCTGGCCCAAGCCATGAGCCTTGAAATGGGCGCGCCGATTGATCTGTCGCGCAGCTCGCAGGTGGGTTCTGGCAGCTGGCATATCAAGAACTTCATCCGTGCCTTCAAGGATTTCGAGTTCGACAAGATGCTGAGCGAGCGTGCCCCGAACGACCGCCTGCTCTATGAACCCATCGGTGTGACCGCGCTGATCACCCCGTGGAACTGGCCGATGAACCAAGTGACGCTGAAGGTTGTGGCCGCGGCCGCGGCTGGCTGCACCATGGTGCTGAAACCCTCTGAAGTCGCGCCGCTGTCCTCGATCGTCTGGTCCGAGATCATGGACGAGGCCGGCACCCCCGCTGGCGTCTACAACATGGTGAATGGCGACGGCATGGGCGTTGGCAGCCAGCTGACCTCGCATCCCGACGTGGACATGGTCAGCTTCACCGGGTCGACCCGTGCAGGCATCGCCATTTCGAAAGCCGCCGCCGATACGATCAAGCGTGTGGCGCTGGAGCTGGGCGGCAAGGGTGCCAACATCCTGTTTGAAGATGCGGACGAGAAAGCCGTGAAGCGTGGCGTCCTGCACATGATGCAGAACACCGGCCAAAGCTGTAACGCGCCCTCGCGTATGCTGGTCCAAAGCTCGATCTATGATCGCGTGGTGGAAGAAGCTGCCGAAGTGGCTGGCAAAGTGCAGGTTGGGCCTGCGTCGGAAGAAGGCCGCCATGTTGGTCCCGTTGTGAACGAGCTTCAGTGGAACAAGATCCAGGATCTGATCCAGAAGGGCATCGACGAAGGCGCACGCCTTGTGGCGGGTGGTACCGGGCGCCCTGACGGCCTGAATAAAGGCTATTACGTGAAGCCCACCGTCTTTGCCGACGTGACCAACGATATGACCATCGGTCGCGAGGAAATCTTTGGCCCGGTTCTGTCGATCATGAAATTCGACACGGAAGAAGAAGCCATCGAGATCGCCAATGACACCGTCTATGGCCTGACCAACTATATCCAGACGCAGGACGGTGCCCGCGCCAACCGTGTTGCGCGCCAGATGCGCTCGGGCATGGTCGAGATGAACGGCACTTCGCGCGCTGCAGGTTCACCCTTTGGCGGCTATAAGCAGTCCGGCAATGGACGCGAAGGCGGCATTCTGGGGATCGAGGACTTTCTGGAAGTCAAAGCCGTGTCGGGCTGGTCGAACGACTGATCCAAGCCACAGACTGAACACATGCACCCCCGGTTTGTCCGGGGGTGTTTTTTTGCCATTGTAGTTTGATTTCAATCATGGCTCGCGCTGCTGCCACGTGGCTGTTACATCATTGATATGAATGCATAACCTATGGCGCGACACAGGAAGGGGCATATGACCGATACGCTTGGAAAGCTGTTCGGCTATTTGGGCGGGACCGCCCGCGACCTTGCCCCGATCCTTCTGATCGTGGGCTT
>CALJDH010000214.1 GCA_938023895.1 uncultured Aliiroseovarius sp. | reverse complement strand
GTAGGCGCGGATGGTTTCCCATTCCTTGGCACCCGCAAAGAAATGCGTTGTTGCGCTGGCGGTCGCGCCGGGGGCAACGTCTTGCGCGCGGAGGCGGAATTGGGCCTGATAGATGTCAGCTTTGTCGGCATAGCGCACGACCGAGGTAAAGGGCTGACCGGGTTCCGGGATCAGCGTCGTCATCCAGTAGTGGTCGGTAAAGCCAAGCCAGCCATTTTCTTCGACCTGCTGAACGTCGGCCAGCGACGCCTCGCGTTCGTCATAGCTCAGGTCGGCGATGTCCGAATAGTCGCTTTCTTCCAGCTCGCCATCCACTTCGCGGATCAGACCTTCGTGCAGGATGAAGAAGCCTTTCTGATCCTGTGGCTCGCCGTGACGGGCGATTACACCATAGGGGGCCATGCGTTGTGTGGCGTTACTGGTGTTTTCGATGGCTTGTTTGATCGAGAACATGAAGTTTTCGTCAACCGTAAGTGTGCGGCGGAAAATCAGACCTGTCGGGCTGTCCCAACGCAGCGTGACAGGTGTCGATGGGGTCAACTTGCTGCCATTCTCAACGGACCAGATGGTCGTTGGGCCAGGAACATCTTCCAGCGCGGTGGTGCCGCCCGGTGTCCAGCCATAAAGCGTGTAGTAAGCGTCTTGCTCGCCTGCCGGGCGCAGCAGAGTAACGATGTCGCTCTCTTTCGACAGCTCGACATGGTATTCCTTTAGCTTCAGGTCGTCGATGCGACCACCCAGAAGCGAGATCGAACCGGCAAGCTCGGGTGTGTCGATGTCGACGCGACCAGCCTCGGCCTGTTGCGCAGCAATGTCGGCAGGAGCGGCAGCAGCCGGGGTCGACGCTGCGGGTGCTGCAGCGGTGGCCGTGTCTTGCGACGTTTGCGCGGCCGTGTCGGCAGGCAGGGGGGGCTCGGCTGGCGGAAACATGATCATCCAGCCCGTGATGACAATAAAGCTGAGAACCGTTGCGAAGATCAGGTTCTTGTTCTGGTCGTCCATCGTGCCTACCACTCATAGTTTTCGGTCAGAGTGGTTCAACAGGGCAAGGGCCAAAAGGTCAAGCAGTTTATCCCGAAGTGCCAAGAAATGCGGGTCTGCGAACGCGCTAGGCGTGCTTTGGGATGTGGTGAATGCGATCCGAGGTGGATCTGTGGTTCTTGATCCACAGACTGGTCGCATCCATCGGCATGGGTTTTGCCACCGCATAGCCTTGAACATCTGTGCACCCCAATTCGCCCAGTTTGGTGTATTCGCCGTGGGTCTCTACGCCTTCCGCCAGCACGCCAATCTCAAGTTGTCTTGCCATCGTCAGAATGGCAGAGACCATATTCTGCTGGTTCTTGTCCGTGTCGACATGAGTGACAAAAGAGCGATCAATCTTGATTCGGTTCAGATTGAAACGCCGGATATGTGCAATCGACGCATGGCCTGTGCCAAAATCATCCAGATCAATATTGCAGCCCATGCGTGCCAGAGCATTAATGTTGCGTGCGATGACGTCATCGTCCCCTTGCGCGATCACGCTTTCCAGAATTTCCAGCGTCAACCGTTCGGGGGATACGTCAAATCGATCCAGATCCCAGCGGATCTTCTCGAACAGTTTGGGGTTGGACAGTTCTTCTGCCGTCATGTTCAGCGACACGGAAGGTACCTCAAGCCCCAATTGATCCCATTTACAGATGCTGGTCAGGCATTCGAACAGCATCACCTCGCTCAGACGTTCCAGAAGTCCTGCTTGCGTCAGTGCGGGCAAGAAAGCAGCCGGAGCAATCAGGCCCAGTTCGGGATGGTTCCAGCGGACAAGCGCCTCCATCCCGGTCAAGCGTCCGGTGCGCAGGCAGATCTGAGGCTGGAACCAGGGAATCATTTGCCCGGTTTCCAATGCTTCGGACAGTTCGGCCTCGGAATGCTCGGATGGTGCCGCTCTTGGGGCCATGCCATTGGCAAACGCCCGGATCGAGCCCGGCCCGGCAACTTGTGCCGACTGAAGGGCGCTTTCGGCCGCTTGCAAGAGTGAATCGCCTGTTGCTTCGGGCGCACGCCGGGGCAGCGAAAAACCGACACTGGCGGTCAGGTGCAGACGCGTTTCATCCAGATCAATGGGGGTCGCAATGGCCGACTGCAACCGCGCGGCGATCTGCAAGACAACTTCAAGATCCGCGCGGGTTGTTCGGTCAATCGCAATGCCAAACCGTCCACGTCCCAACGAGCAGATCAGGTCCGTTGCGCGCAGCATCGACCGCAGTGTTTCACCGATCTGAGCTTCGATCTTGTCCTGCGCATCCAGTCCATAGTGGTCTGCTAAGTGCGGAAAGGCATCGACCTCGATCACCAGGCAGCATTTCTCTTTCATGTCAGGGTCGTGAAAACCCGCGTCCAGCATGTGTGCAAGCCGCCCGCGCAGCGGTAGGCCAGTGACGGGATCAGAAGGCCATCTGTCTTTGAGCGACGTGCGGGTCAGCGTGCCGCCAAGCGCAAAGAGCCCGGGGAAAAGGATGGCGGATACCAAAAGAGCGCGCTCTCCCCCGGCCCAGTAGGCCAATAGCAACGCGGCAGGCAGAATCGCAGTGAACTGGGGGCTGGTCAGTAAATGCCGAACAGCGTTTTTAACAGGGGAAGGGCCAAAACTGACAGCCATGATGCATTCCTAGACTAACACTCCAAACACGGTCCGGATTCCCGGGGTGTCAGGGACAAAGTAGGAACGTGTGGTCAATCAGGCGTTAACGCGCCCGAAAAAAACTGCCAGGAATTGATGAGGTATTTTCATCAACTTATGATTGATCTCGCGTCAGTCCTGCAAAATCAAAGAGTTGCGGGTCCAGAAGGTGACTGGGGCGCGTGTTCATTAGCGCTTTGAACATGATCTGGCGGCGCCCCGGGAAGTTCTTCTCCCACCCGTCGATGATCTTTTTCACTTGCTGACGCTGCAATCCATCCTGCGATCCGCAGAGGTCGCAGGGGATGATCGGATAGTTCATCTGAGTCGCGAATTTCTCGCAGTCTTCCTCGGCCACGTGGGCCAGCGGGCGGTAGACGAACAGGTCACCTTCCTCGTTCACCAGCTTGGGAGGCATTGTGGCCAGACGCCCACCGTGGAAGAGGTTCATGAAGAAGGTCTCTAGAATGTCGTCGCGGTGGTGGCCCAGAACCACGGCCGAGCAGCCTTCCTCGCGGGCAATGCGATAAAGATTGCCGCGGCGCAGGCGTGAACACAGCGAACAGAAGGTCCGACCCTGCGGGATCTTGTCCATCACGATCGAGTAGGTGTCTTCGTATTCGATCCGATGCGGAACCTGCATTTCCTCAAGGAACTTTGGCAGGACGGTGGCCGGAAAGCCCGGCTGACCCTGATCAAGATTGCAGGCGAGGATCTCGACCGGCAGCACGCCACGCCATTGCAGCTCATAGAGCGCGGCCAGCATGGTATAGCTGTCCTTGCCGCCCGACAGGCAGACCAGCCACTTGGCGCCACGTTCGACCATGCCGTACTGGTCCAAGGCTTCGCGCACATTGCGCATGATGCGCTTGCGCAACTTCTTGAACTCGGTGGTCGAGGGCGCGCCGTGAAACAGCGGGTGGATGTCGTCAAGCTGATCTTTCATGCGCGCGGGATAGGCGAAAACGCCCTTGTGGGCAAGGGTTGGTCTGCGCCTATGCCCCCAAAGCTTACAGCCAATGCTGGCGCTGCGAAGGGAGGGAGAGATCCCGCGGCGGCAGGTCTAGATCCCGAGCAAGGGACGGCGGCAGATCTTCAAGCCGTTCTGGCCGACGACGCTTGGCAAACAGGCTGGCGCGGATCACATGCCAGCGGCCGTATGCTTCGATCAGGTTCAAAAGCTTTGCCTCGAAGCGGCGGTTGCGGGCGCGGCGCGGCGGAAGAGTTAAAGTGTAGGTCATAGTTGGTCTCCTCAATCGGGGGTGACTGTGTTGTCGGACCTCAAGTCAACTTTAGGTCAAGCGTTTTTTTGGCCCGCCCCGAAATGCGGGGGCGGACCGTAGGCAAACGCCGATTACAGTCGCGGTTCGCGGAACGTTGGCGGAGGGTGGCCAGGCGGAAGCCCGACGTCCCGACGCAGATGCTCGGACAGATGGTCCGCCCGCGGTCGGCGCACGCTCCGCGCTACAAGCCGCATCGCCAGCGCGCGCAGTACGCGCATCGCGCCGTGATCGGCAATCAGGTCGTCCAGCAAATCGTTCAGCCGGACGGGTTCAGAATGAAAATTCGAGTCCATCATGGGTTGGTAACCGGCATGCGCCGGCCCTTCTTGAAGTTGGGTTTGGTTGCAATGAGAGCTGACTGGTCACGAAACGACGGACGCAATGCGACCGTGGTCTGGTGTCATGTGTCAGCTATCGGAAAGGCCCGGTATCCGGGCGGCGGGGGCGGTTAGGCGCGTGACGCGTAGGTCACGAGGCGTGGGTACCCCAATAGGCCGCAACACAGGTTTGGCGGAGAGCGCTGGTATTCGTCATGTAACGTCTCCTTCTGCTTGAGCGTTGCGGATGGCGCCTGTTTAGCGCAAACGGATTACAACTCAAGTTTCAAGTGCAGGTTGCAGCGGGCTGTGGCCGCTAGGGCACGATTGTATCAATCGTGGGTGCTACAATCGTGTTTGGTGTCCGGCACGGGATCATAGCCGCAGGATCCCCACGGGTTGCAACGCGCAATCCGCTTGGCCGCGATCCAGCCGCCTTTAAAGGCGCCGTGCTTTTGCAGGGCTTCCAGCGCATAGGCGCTGCAGGTGGGCTGATAGCGGCAGTTGAACCCAACCCACGGGCTGAAGATCAGGCGATAGGCCCGGATCGGCAGGGACAGGATGAAGGCAGCGGGGCTCATGATTTCTTTCGCGGGGCGTGGATCTGGTCGATGGCGCGGGCAAGGTCCGCTTTCAGATCCATATAGTCACGCGACACGGTTTTTTCAGCGCGACCGATGAGCACATAGTCCCAGCCGGGCTTGCCCAAGGCGGGCAGAACCTCGCGCGCGATGGCGCGCAGGCGGCGTTTGGCGCGGTTGCGCACGACCGCATTGCCGACTTTCTTCGAGCAGGTGAACCCGATGCGGGTTTGGTGAGGGAGGGCTTTTTCGCCATCCCTGCGTTTGCGGGCCTGTAACAAAAACGCAGGCGCGGGCGCACGGCGGGCGCGGGCGGCGGCCAGAAAGTCGCGCCGCTCGGTCAGGGTGATCAGTTTAGGATCATCCACGCAAACGGAAACCGCCGCAGACCCTTCGGCCTCGGCGGTCTTCGTTTTGTCAGCTTTGGGCGCAGACATGCCTGCGACCCGAGCGCTTATGCGCTCAGCGACTTCCGGCCACGTACGCGGCGGGCGTTCAGGATCTTGCGACCGGCTTTGGTAGCCATGCGCGAGC